>DASZFO010000360.1 GCA_035939775.1 Pirellulales bacterium
ACAATCCTTCGCGCATCGTCATCGCCACGCATGCCGCGAAGATCACTAGCAGCACCAGATTAAACCACATGGCAATTATCTCTTTGTGCGCTTCACAAATCCGGCCGGGAGAACGGGACAGTCCCCGTTTTGCTCCGCGGACTGCGCAAAAGGGGGACAGTCCCCGCCGGATTGGTTAAGCATTTTTACCCTTTCAGCACGCGCGCCAATTCGGCATGCGACGTCGTCCCTTTCACCACCAACACGGTGCCTTCCTCTTGCAGCGTGCGCATCCCGGCCTTCCGCGCTGCGGCACGGACGGCGTCGAGCTTCGGCGTCGTTTTCAGCGCCTGCCGCACGCCATCGTCGACGACCAACAACTCGAAGACCGCGGTCCGTCCCTTGTAGCCCAACCCAAGGCATTCCGGGCATGGCGGCGGAGGCTGCTGGCCGGCGGGGGGCGGCGAAGGCGGACGATACAGCTCCGGCACCCGACCCGCCGGAATGCCGAGCTGCGCGAGCGCTTCCGGCGCAGGCGCGTAGGCCTCCTTGCAGGCCTCGCACAGCTTGCGGATCATCCGCTGATTGACGACCCCGGTCACCGCCGGGGCGAACGTCGCCGCCGGCACCTTGAGCATCAACACCCGCAAGAGCGCCTCGGCGCACTCTTTGGCGCGAATGCCGCTGATCACCAGCCGGTCCGAGCCGACCTCGTCGCACAGGAAATCGACCGTTTGGGCGTCGGCCATGTCTCGCAACACGATCACGTTCGGATAGCTGCGAACTACCTTAGTCAGCGCTGTGATTACCGTTTCGCCCGCTTTGCTATCGAAGGTGGTCACCTGCACGTTCTGGATCTCGTGCTCGCGCCGGGCAGCGTCTTCCACCGCCACCACGTCGCGCATGAACCGATCGAGCGAGCGGATCGAAGTGTCGAGCGTGGTCGTCAGCCCGCCGGCGGGCAACGCCGAAAAGAGGACAAACCCCTTCGGGCGGCCGAGCACCTCGCCGAGCTGCTCGACGACCTTATTGCGCATGCCCAACTCGTCGAAAGTCCACATGCGATCGATGGGGTCGGTCAACTGGATCACGGCGCGTTCGCCGGTTTGCACCCCTTGACTGACGATCCGGCAATTGCGCTTGGTTCCCTGATACTCGACGGCAAACGTGCCTTCCTGCTTCGCTTGCCGCTGGTTGGCGTTGAGCGCGGCGACCGTCTTGAGAACGGCAAGCATCGGGTCGCCGCCGATCCGATCGAGCGGCTCGTAGACGTGCCAGACGCCGTCGATCTGATAGCGCACGCCGACGGCCGCCTCCGTGTAGTCGAGCATGACGGCGTCGGCCCGATGCTCGATCATGTCGGCAATCAGCTCGCGCGCGACGGGAAAGCCGGGGGATTGCTTGGCCAAGAGGGAATTGGCCGTGTTCTCGCGATCGGTTTTGCCTCCTTGCCCCGTGAAATTGACCGGCGGGCCCTCTTTCTTGGCCTTCTTTTTTGCCGGATCGACTTTAACGCCGAACTGCTTGATCCGATGCTCGTACAGGTGCCGCAAATGGTCGGGCGTCAGGATCCGCTTCTCGGCGGAGACGGCCGAATTGCGAACGATGATGTACGTGGCCAGCGGCCCGACATAAGCCAAGATCAGCAGAAAGAAGCCGATCGCGAACAACGGAATCATCCACAGCAGCAAGAACGCCGCCACGAAACTGAAGAACACGACGGGATTCCAGAGCGCGTAGTTCAATCGCATCCGCTGGCAATCCTGGTTGACAAAATCGGTCGTCTTGACCCACAGCAGAAACACCAGCCAGCAGAGGATGATCTTCGGGAGGCTGAGATAGCCCCCCGCCCCGCGAGAAAACGACCCTGGCATGTTGGGCCAGTTGCCCGGCGAATCCGCCCAGGCGGTTTGCGCATTGGCCAGCACCACGAGCGCCGCAAACGGAATTGCCGTCGCTCGAGCGGTCGCGGCGCCGAGCGCCTTGCGGATGCCAGCCATCAAAGAATCCCAGGTTGCGTAACGTCGATGCCTTTGAGCGCCATTTTGAGGGCCTCGGTGTTCGGGGCGACCTCCAGGGCGACTGCGCGGTCGATCAAGTCCCGATCGACCAGGTCCTTCAAGCTGAGCGTGAAATCCTGCATCCCATCCTTGCTCGACATCCGGATCAGGTCGGAGAGCTTCTCGTCGCGGGCTTCGAGAATCAGCTTCTTGACCGACGGGCTGAAGGTCATGATCTCGACGGCAGGAACGCGTCCGACGCCCGGCTTGATCGACGGCAAGAGTTTTTGCGATACGATCGCCTTCATGTTGAACGCGATCGCGCTGCGCAGCGACGGGTGCAACTCTTGGGGAAAGAGATCGAGGATGCGGCCGATTGTCGTGGGGGCGCTCGATGCATGGATCGTGCCGAACACGAGGTGCCCCGTCTCGGCCGCCTGGATGGCCGTCAAGAACGTTTCGCGATCGCGCATCTCACCGACGACCATCACATCAGGGTCTTCGCGGACGGCGTGCTTCATCCCCAGTCCGAAATCCCTCACGTCGATGCCGATCTCGCGCTGGTTGATCAGGCATTTGTCTTCCGTGAACGTGAATTCGATCGGGTCTTCGAGCGTCAGGATGTGCTTGCGATAGTGGGCGTTGATCCAGTTGAGCATCGAGGCGATCGTGGTCGATTTGCCCGAACCGGTCACGCCGGAGAGCAAAACCATCCCCTGATCGAACTTGCACAGCTCCTCCATGATCGGCGGCAGATTGAGCTTCGCGAAATCGGGGATGAAGCGATTCACGCGCCGTGCAACCAACCCCAAATGTCCTTGCTGCTGCAAGACGTTGACGCGGAACCGCCAGGCATTGCCGTCGACGTCGATGATGTGCGCGAAATCGACGCCACCATCCTCGTCCAAGAGCTTGCGGAGACGGGTGTCGAGCATCGGCATGATCAGCCGCACGGCCTCCGCGTTGTCCAGCGGCCCGCGGTTCATCGGCCGCAGCGAGCCGTTCACCCGCACATAGGGCGGGCGATCCACTTTCAGGTGCAGGTCGCTTCCTTCGAGCTTCACCACGGCGCGGAATATCTTGTCGATATCCAATTCCTGGCGCTGCATCAGGAATCGATCTTCAACTTCGTCCGTGACGACCGCGTTATTGGCTTTGTGGGGGTTCACGTGGGCCGCTTCCTTCTTCTCTTTGAAAATCTCAGGCCGCGGTTCGGCTAGCCGTGCCGCGGACCGGGATGCCTCGCTCGTGCATGTGCCGCTTGACTTGTGCGATCGTGAATTCGCCGAAATGGAAAATGCCGGCCGCCAGCGCCGCGTCGGCGTGGCCGAGCAGAATGGCATCGGCGAAATGCTCGGGCCGGCCGGCGCCGCCGCTAGCCACCACCGGGATCGAAACGGCTCGGCTCACGGCCGCGGTGATTTCGAGATCGAAACCGTTCTTCGTGCCGTCAGCGTCCATGCTGGTGAGCACAATCTCGCCCGCCCCGAGTTGCTCGACCTCTTTCGCCCAGGCGACCGCTTCGAGTCCCGTGCCGATCCGCCCGCCGTTGATGTGAACTTCCCAGACCTCGCGGCCATCTTTGCGCACGCGCTTGGGGTCGATATTCACCACGATGCACTGGCTGCCGAACCGCCGGGCCGCTTGGCGGATGAACTCATGATCGCGGACGGCGGCCGAATTGATCGAGACTTTGTCGCTCCCGGCGTTCAGCAGGTCGCGGATATCGTCGATGGTGCGGATGCCGCCGCCGACAGTGAGCGGCATGAACACGACCTCGGCTGTGCGGCGAACCACGGCGAGCATGATCGCCCGACCTTCGTGGCTGGCCGTGATGTCGAGGAACACGAGTTCATCGGCCCCTTCGCTCTCATAGCGGGCGGCAACTTCGACCGGGTCGCCCGCGTCGCGGAGGTTGAGGAAATTCGTCCCCTTCACGACGCGGCCGCGATCGACATCCAGACAGGGAATAACGCGCTTGGCGAGCATGCAACGACCACCGGGAATCAGGGACTATGAAAAAGGGGACTGGCTCCGAGCACCCTCCGAATATCGCTCGCCAGAGCGGATCAAAGCGAGGTGCCTGTCCCCTTTTTCACAGGCCCGCTTTTTTTATGGTCCCGCAGTCCTGCGAGCACAGTCCTGACGAGACGAGACCGCCGAACTTTTCTGTCCATTCCGATCTACCGCTCGGCCGTTAATCGCCGAGCAAACCTACACTTTAAGTCCCGCCGGGCCCCCGGTCAACCCGCCCGTTTTTCTCCGTTTCGCCCGCCGGTTTTCGCCCTAGAGCTGGAAAACTAGCGAGCGCGCTCCGCAACGGGTATACTCGCGACTTGGAATCTGGCAACCCAACTACCAATTCTTTCCGGAGCGACATCGATGCCGTCATTCAGAACTCGACTTTGCACCGCCGCCGTGCTCGTTTTGTTGTTTGTGCCTTCACTCCGCGCGCTGCATGCCGACGAGGCTTCGGCCAAAGCAGGGGCGGCCGACGAGACCTCCGCGCCGAACACCCTCAGCGAGAGCGAGAAGGCGGCCGGCTGGAAGCTGCTGTTCGATGGCAAGACGACTGACGGCTGGCACACGTTCAAGCGAAAAGACGTTCTTCCCGGCTGGCAGGTCAAAGACGGCACACTGGCCTGCATCGATCCGCACAACGCCGGCGATATCTGCACCGACGGCAAGTACGACTGGTTCGAGTTGCGGCTGGAGTACAACATTTCCGAGGCGGGCAACAGCGGCATCATGTATCACGTGACCAATGCCGGCGGAGCGGTCTGGGCGACCGGGCCGGAATTTCAGCTTGAAGACAACGAGAAGGCCGCCGACCCGATCCGCTGCGGCTGGCTCTACGCTCTCTACAAACCGCCGAAGGATCCGACGACTGGCAAGACGCTCGATGCGACCAAACCGGTCGGCCAGTGGAACCAGGTCCGGCTTGTCCTCAGCCCCGAGAAATGCGAGCACTACATCAACGGGGTGAAGTATTTCGAATACGTGCTGGGGAGCGACGATTTCAAAGCCCGCGTGGCCAAAAGCAAATTCGCGAGCATGCCGAACTTCGCCAAGGCTGACACGGGCTACCTTGCCCTGCAAGGGGACCACGGGCAAGTGGCGTTCCGCAATATCAAGCTCTTGCCTATTGCGGCGAAGTGAAGAGTGGGAGGTCGCAAGCGGGGTGACGAGAGCGTTGCTCTTCGTTAGCCGCGGTCGGCCAAGCGCTCGAGTCGCGATTCTTTGGCCAATACGGCCTTGCGTAAGCGGTGGATGAAAACTGCTTGGACCAGCTCGAACGTCAACCAGAGGATCAGCTCAACGCGAATACCGGTCGTATCGGTGGCGAGGTCGAACTTTGGCTTTCCGAACAACGGTTCCCTCTGCCAGAAACTGAATCCGCTTATGGCGACGCAGACGGCGCAAAACGCCAGGAGCCTCGATGACCAAACAATCAATGCGCGGCGCCGAACGTAGAGCGACAACCGTTGGTTGTAAACGATGAATGCTAGCGCCCCGGCCGATGCAGCTAGGTACCGGGCGAGCCCGAGTCGTGGTGCCCACTCGTGAATAATCAGCAGACGCAAGAATACGGAATTGAGTGATACGAGGATCTCTAGCGCCAACGCGATGGCCGCGGCCGCCACTGCGATTCGTAGCGGCCATTTGGTTCGGACTTCTTCGGGCGTGGCAAGACACGCCATGACTCCCACCAATTTGATTAGCCTGCCAACAAGCAGGAGCAGCGCGGTCAAAACAAAAATCTCGAATCTGAAATCCGCATTCTTCCAAATATCGGACGCCGCCGACACCACGAACACCGTGTCCCCAACAATCATTGCGACGAGGCCGAACACGACCAGCCGCAGCCCGAACGCAACGCGCGCGAGCGAGCCGGGATTCATCGCGATCGATGGCTCGGCATTCACCGGCCGATCGGTTGAAGTGGGCGAGGCGTAAGGATTCGAAGGGGCATTCATGCTTCACGGCCTATCGCGATCTCCCTTTGAAACCCTTCACGCCTTGGCACTCTCAATCCTCAAAAACCGATCCGCCTTCGGCGCCATCATCCTTGTGCGCCGGTCAGGATCGCCGTGCGAGTATTTGCCAACAGGATGAGATAGCGAATGAATGTTACCAGAGTTACGACGACGGCAATCGGCGGCTAAGCCGCAAGCGGACGTTTCCGAGCCAGACTTCCGAGCCCCGAGCCCCGCTCCTCACGCTTTCGCCGGGCCGTCGCAGCGGCCGAAGACCATCCGGCCGGCGCTGGTTTGCAGGACGCTCGTGACAGCGATCCGCACGCTGCGGTTGATGTGCTCGCGGCCCCCTTCGACGACGATCATCGTGCCGTCGTCCAAGTAGCCCACCCCTTGCCCGACCGATTCCCCCGGCTTGACGATCTTGACCTCGACCAATTCGCCGGGCAAGAAAACCGGCTTGAGCGCGTTGGCCAAATCGTTGAGATTCACCACGCCGACGCCGTGGAGCTTGGCCACTTTGTTGAGATTGTAGTCGTTCGTGACCACGCGGCCATTCAGATGTTTGGCCAACAGGACCAGCTTCAGATCGACCGCCTGGCCGCTGAACTCGGGCAATTCGCGGTCGAAGATCGTCAGCTCGACGCGCTTGTTTGACCGGAGGCGATTGAGCACATCCAGCCCGCGGCGGCCGCGGCTACGGCGGAGCTTGTCGCCGCTGTCGGCGATGTTTTGCAGCTCGCTGATGACGAATTGGGGCATGATGAGTTCATTGTCGATCAGATCGGTCTCGACGACGTCGGCGATCCGGCCGTCGATCACCACGCTGGTGTCGAGCACGTATGGCGCCCGCCCTTTTACCTCCTTGGCGAACTCGACGTAGGGGATGATAAAGCGGAAGTCGTTCTTGGTCTGAATCAGAAGGCTGATGCAGGTGTAACAGAGCACGGTCCCCATCGAGAGGAAGATCAGGTCGACGATCTCCTTGCTCGGAATCGTGGCCAGGAGCGGATTGAGCGCCAGCCGCAGCACATAGGTGAGAAATAGGCCAACGATCAGGCCAAAGTAAACTGCCGAGATCGTATCGAGCTGCTTTCGCGGCAAGAGCGCATCGGCGGCTATCACCAGCCCCGCCAAGAGGATACAGCCCACGATCACCAACCAGGGGATCCAAATCGGCTGCTCGGGCAACACCTTGGAATTAATTAGCACAACGCCCAAGCTGACCGCCACCAAGACAAAGATCGAGCGCACGACGAAAAGAGCAACATTCGACATTTGCAGTCACCGCACGAAAACCAAATGAATAATACCGCTAATAGGATCATTTCATTCTAACACAATCGGGCTGGGTTAATAATGACCCTTGTCGCACGACGAGTCGCAAAACGATGTCGAAGATGCGCCGCGGCGAGGCGAATGTCCGAAGGACGAGTCGCGGGCAAAGGTTTCAAACGGCATCGCTACCGCGATTCGGGCCGAGTCGCCAGGCGTCCGGGCTGCCCGCCCTCGTAGATACTAAACTCAGCCCAGATCGGCAGATGGTCGGAGACTTGCAGGGCTTGGGGCATGGTGAGACTGCACTCATGCATCAGATCGAGCACCCCCGCTCGGCCGGTGAATTCGATCGTGGCCTCGCGATTGAAGAGGATGTTGTCAACCATTTTCGTGCCCCGCGTGTTCGTGGGGGCCGCGGTGAGCGCCGAGGTCATGTTCGGCAGTTGGCCCAGCAGGCCGAGCCGCCGATCGTCGGCGCCGAGATTGCCCAAGAGAATAATGTCGTCCTCGCCGAGGCCGTTGTTGCGGACCGCGCGATAGACGTCCGCAAGAGCATCGAGTTCGCTGCTGGCCCGCTGAGCGTCGACGTGTACATTGACCAGCGCGAAGGTGAATGCGTCTTTTGGCTCCGGACCGCGGACGCGGAACGTCGCCACCAGCGGATCGCGGCGCAACAGCCGCGCGGGATCATCGACCGTGTACATCGTGCTTCGATCCACCTCGACACTGGCGGCGTCTAAGATGAAGGCAAGCTGCTCGGGCGCGGCATCGCCCCCCGATCGCGGACCAATGACATAGTCGAAGTGCCGGCCGTTGTAGTTGAGCTGCTCGATCACCACCGCCATCAGATCGTCGCGCGGAGTGGAGATGCCCTGGATGGCGATCACATCGAAACGACGGACCACGTCGAGCACGGTTTTCATGACCTCCGGCCGGCCGAGCTTCGCAGCGTCAAACTTCTGAACGTCGAACGAAGCGATGCGGATCGTCTGCGTTGGTCGTTGCGGGGGGGACGCGGCGTCGGCTACCGTATTCTCGAACGCCGTCGAATCGGCGACCGTGCCGCGCGGCTTGAGCGACACCCGATCGATCCCGTCGATCCGGTATTTCTGGAAGAAGAACCAACTCCCGCCGGCGCCGGCCAAGAGCAGCAATATGAACAGCCTTCGCATGAACCTCTCCGTGGGTTTTCGACGCGGACTTATGTCGAACGCTGGTCAGCGTCCGCGCCGACGCTGGCAGCGTCGGCCACGTTCCAAGGAACGGACTCGCCCCAAAGCCAATTCCGGCAAGCTGGGCGGAATAGAATAGCCCGATCGCGATAACCGCTCCAGGTCAGTTAGGAACGGGAAGATCGAAAGAACGAAGGTTTTTTATGAGGAGGCCAGGAAGACAGGAGTAGGAGCCGGAAATGAATGGGAATAAACGCAAATTGAGATATGGTGAGATCGATTCGTTGGCGAGGTACTCGACTCCACTCATAATTCGCGTACATTCCCGTTCATTTCCGGCCATTCCAACTCCCTCTTCCTCCTGCCTTCCTGGTCTCCTCATAGAAACTGCTTTCTTCATTTCCGGGCTTCGCGGACAAGATGGCCGAGTTCCGGGAGAATCAGCTTTTCCATAGCGAGTTGGACGGCCGCCGGGGAGCCGGGCATGGTGAGCAGGATTTTGCCGGCCATCAGGCCGCCGATCGCCCGGCTGAGCATCGCCGCGGCGCCGACCTGCTCGAAACTGAGCATGCGGAATAATTCGCCGTAGCCGGGGAGAATCTTGGATAGCAGGCCGCTGACGGTCTCGAAGGTTTGGTCGCGGCTGCCGATCCCCGTGCCCCCGGTCATCAGAATGGCATCCAGGTCCGCCTGCCCGCCGAGCTTCGCCAGCAGCGCTCGCATCGTTGCCGGCTCGTCGGGAATGATCTCGCGGGCGGCGACGTCGTGGCCGGCCGCGGCGAGCAGTTCGGCAATCAGCAATCCCCCCCTGTCAGTGGCAAGCGTCCGCGTGTCGCTCACGGTAATCACGGCGCAGCGGACGCGCCTCGGCGCCTCGGCCCGATGTTCTTGTGTGGATTGGCTCATGGACTTGCCGACAAACCGCGGAATGGTTGATTGCCCGTCAGCGATTGGCGAACTTATACTATGAATACGGCGGTCGTTTAACCTGGAGCGCCGCAGGCACGATCGTAAACGAGCACCTGTCGCGGAACAATACCCGGGGCCGGAGAGAGTTCGATGAAACGAATCTTCGCAGCCCTCATCGCCGGCGCGGCACTCGCGGCAAGCGGCTCGATTCTCATCGATGCTCGCGCGGCGCGGGCCGACATCTTCGTGCTCACCAGCGACGGCCAAATCCAAGGGGAGGCCGTCAACTCGCCCGACACTCCGAAAGACAAGACCGTGATCCGCACCCTGGCAGGCGGGGAGATCACGCTCGAAAAGAAGCAGATCAGGCAGATCATTCCGCAAAGCGCAGCCGAATTGGAATACGAAAAGATTCGGCCGACCTATCCCGACACGGTTGAAGGGCAATGGCAATTGGCCGAATGGTGCCGCGATCATTCGCTCTCGAAGCAGCGGCAAGTTCATCTCGAGCGCGTCATCGCCTTGGACGCCGGTCACAAACAGGCTCGGGCCGTGCTCGGCTATTCGATGATCGACGGGCACTGGATTCGTCGCGACGATTTGATGAAGGAGCGCGGCTACGTGCTCTACAAGGGGAAATGGGAATTGCCGCAACAGGTCGAAATCGATGAACAGAGGCGAAAGGAAGACGCGGCCCAGCGCGATTGGTTCGCGACACTCAAGCGCTGGCGGGCACGCCTGGACGCTGACGAGCTTCACGAAAAGCTGCTCGCCACGACCGATCCGACCGCGATCCCGGCGATCTCGCTGATGCTCAAGAACGAACCGGTGCAGAAGATCAAAATCTACCTGATCGAATCGCTCATCCATCTTGGCACTACCGGCGCGCTCAAAACCGCGGTCAGTCTCACGCTCGACGATCCGGACGAAGAGGTGCGGTGGTCCGCGCTCGACCTCCTAGCGGCAACGAAACATCCCGAACTCACATCAATCTATATTGGGGCACTCCGCAGCTCGGACAACACGCGGGTGAATCGAGCGGCGTACTGTCTGGGAAAGCTTGGCGACAAGTCAGCCGTCCTCGCGCTCATCGACGCCCTGCAAACTCGACACAAGACCGTCGAGGGCAACGGCCCGCCGGGCCAGATGTCCACGACGTTCGGCAGCGGGCCGGGCGGTAGTATCGGCGGCCTGTCCATCAACGGCGGCACCCAGAAGGAGATCAAGGTCTGGTTGCAGAACCCGGAAGTTCTCAAGGCGCTCGACGCGTTGACGAACGCGGATTTCCAGTACAATCAGGCGGCCTGGAAAAGCTGGTACGCCAGCCAGAAGAAACCGGTGAACGTCGACGCCCGACGCGGCGAGTGAACGCGCCGCGGAACGCCCCGCCGCGGCGGATGCCGTTCCGAATCCGCTGGATTTCGGCCTCGGTTTTGTTGCTTTACGACGCCGGGCAAATTACCATCAATGAAGGAAGGGCTGGCAATCGGCTGCCCCGTGGCGTCGCCCATGCGCCAATTCGAGGCGGTGGCCGCGAAGAAAAGCCGGAGCAGATTTCTCACCTTTGATGCAGGAGTCAGTGAATCATGCGTGTCACGCCTCGGAACAATCGCCGAATTCTGGCCCTGGCCGTTGCCGGCTTGCTGACCGCGTGGCTGCCGTTGGCCAGCCGCTCGCCAGCGCAGATCATCAACCAAGCGCCGCTGGTCGCCGGTGTCTCCGTGGATGCCAACGGCGTGCTGAAGATGAACGTCAAAGCCGATCCGACGGGGCAATTGAGCAAGCTGCGACGAGAGCAGGCTCGCGGGGCGCTCGATTCCAAGGTCGCCACGCCGAGCAAGCTCCGTAAGGTCTCAATCAATCGGCTGGAAGAAGCGGTTAAGAATCAGATCGCGGCCGGCAAACGGCCAACCGAGGAGATGATGTTTCTGGCGGGGCTCACCCGCGTGCAATACGTCTTTTGCTATCCCGACTCGAAAGACATCGTCCTTGCCGGACCCGCTGAGGGCTGGGGCCGCGATCTGACGGACCGCGTCGTTGGCATCCAAACGGGCCGGCCCGTCATCGAGCTGCAAGACTTGATCGTCGCCTTGCGTTTGTTTCCGCCGGGAGGCCGCGCCACGCCGCTGATCGGTTGCTCGATCGATCCGACGAAAGAGGGCTTGGCGCGGCTGCAGGACTACATTCACCGCGCGCCGCCGAACGGCTCCGGGCCCGACACCGAGCGGTTCGTGGCCGGGATGAAAGAGACCCTGGGTCTGCAAAACGTGACCGTCAACGGCGTCCCTTCGGACACGCACTTCGCTCACGTGCTGGTCGAGGCCGATTATCGAATGAAGCTGATCGGCATCGGCCTGGAACGGCCGCCGATCAGTCTCAAGAGCTACGTCGATCGAGCCAACCCGAACATGGTCAGCCGCAACGCGCTCGAGCGGTGGTACTTCGTGCCGGATTATCAATGCGTGCGGGTCAGCGACGACGACTTGGCGATGCAGCTCGTGGGGGAAGGGGTCAAGCTGGTCGGCGCGGATGAATTGGTCGGGGCCAACGGCGAGCGCCAGCAGACCTCGGGCCGGGGGAATCCGGCGGCCAAGGCATTTGCCGATGAGTTCACGAAGAAGTACCCTCAGCTTTCCGCCGCGCTACCGATCTATGCCCAGTTGCGAAATCTGATCGACTTGTCGGTCGTGGCAGCCTTCATGCAGCAGCGCGACTTTTTCAGCAAGGCCGAATGGCGAATGGAGGGCTTCGGCAACGAAGCCACGATGCCGGTCAAGACGGAGAACGCCCCGAAGCAAGTGGAAACGGCCGTCAATGCCGTCTGGCGCGGCTCGCACTTGATGACGCCAATCGGCGGCGGGGTACACATCAGCCCACACGAGGCGATTTCGACCTCGAATTTGCTGCCGGACGACGGCGGCAAAGTGAGCCAGGCCCGCGACAAGGTTGAAATGAAGAACTTGTCGCCGGGGCAGTGGTGGTGGGATTAGGCCGCCGCTACTCGTATCGCAGGGCCTCGATCGGATCGAGTCGCGAGGCTTTCCAGGCCGGATAGAAGCCGAACACCAGGCCGACGGTGAACGAGACCGCGACCGCGGCGATGTTCACGGGTAGCCAGAATTCCGTCGGCAGGTGCCCGAATCGGTGCGCCAAGAGCGAAAACACCCGAGCCAGCGCGATGCCGACCGCCCCGCCGAACAAGCAGATGATGACTGCCTCGGTGATGAACTGCCAGAGAATGTCGCGCGGCCGAGCGCCAACCGCCATCCGCAGGCCGATCTCACGGGTCCGCTCGGTCACGGACACGAGCATGATATTCATGATTCCCACTCCTCCGACGATCAGCGATCCCGTCGCGACGACCAACAAAAAGATCGTCATCGTCGTGGTGAGCTGCATCAGCGTGTTGCTCACCTCGGTCATGTCGCGGATGCTGAAGTCGTCGGGATCAGTCGACTTGATCCGATGCCGCTCGTGCAGCAGGGCCGTAATCTGATCGATGGCCGTCGGAATCTCCTCGGGCGACCGGGCCTGAGCCATGACCTGATCGACGTTGGCGAAGCGGATCGGCTGCGGCGTGTCGGCGGTCTCCGTGGCGGACATGGCCGGATACAGCGCCGTGGCCCCGCTCGGATAGAGCTGATTGAGGCTGTTGACGGCCGTCGACGTCGAACCGGAATTCGCTTGCGCGGCCGAGGCGCTTTGATTCACATTGCCGAGCGACGAGCCGCTGACACGGTATTTGATCGTCGTCCAGGGGGCGAGCACAAAGTCATCCTGGTCCATGCCGAACGTGTTGGCCCCCTTGCGACTGAGCACGCCGACCACGCGGAATGTGACGTTCTGCATCCGCACGTCCTTGCCGACCGGCGATTCATCGCCGAACAAGTTCTTCACCACCGTTTGGCCAAGCAGACAGACCGCGGCGCTGTTGCGGACGTCGCGATCGGTGAACGTCGCTCCTTGGGCCAGGTTTTCCCAGTCGCGGATTTTGAGGAACTCCCCTGTGCTGCCGTTGATGTTCATCGGCACCCAGTTGTGGTTGCCGTAGACGACCTGGCAACGGGCACGAACCACCGGGGCCACTGCCGAGACGGCGGGGCATTCGCGTTCGATCGCGTCGGAGTCTTGGGGCGTAAGCGTCATGCCGCTGCCGCCGCCAAAGCTGACGCCGCCGCTCGTGGCGGTGCCCGGCATGATCAGCAGCAAGTTGGCCCCCATGCTGGCCATCGATTGCTTCATCGCCGCCGCCGAACCTTGGCCGATCTCGACCACCGCGATCACGATCGTGATTCCGATGATGATCCCGAGCGCCGTCAGCGCGGAGCGAAAAATGCTTCGCCACAAGGCGATCAACGCCGTAGTGAGCGTTCGCGGCACCAGCCGAACCGCGCCGCCGGTTTTCGGCAGAACGGATCGCCGAACGACCGGTGAGGCTAAAGCCAGTTCCGCCACGGGTTCCGCCAAGACGGCCGTGCTCGGCTGTGATGGCGCGGCCAAATGCGGCGCGGGTTCATACCCCCCCACCGTCGCCGCGGCAGGCGCGGCTGCCAGTTCAGCCGCGTACACCGGATGACCATTGCCCACTTCAGGGCCATGTCCCGCGGCCCCATTACCGTGAGCGGCGCCGTTGCCATTTGCCGAACCATTGCCGCTGGGGACATCTTCGGCCAATTCGTGACCCGCCGCTGCCGGCTGATGGGCGATCAATCCGTCCTTAATGAAGATGATCCGATCGGCATGCCGGGCAACGTTCATATCGTGAGTAACGAGGATCACGGTGATTCCCTGCTCCCGATTGAGCCGCCGGAACATTTCGAGGATTTCGACGCTCGTTTTGGAGTCCAGGTTGCCGGTGGGCTCGTCGGCCAGCAGGATCGGCGGGTGATTCACCAGCGACCGCGAAATGGCCACGCGCTGCTGCTGCCCGCCGGAGAGCTGCGAGGGTTCGTGATCGTGCCGGTCGCCGAGACCAACCTCGCCCAGCAGCTCGATGGCCCGCTCGCGCTCATGGCGGTTCGACATCGAATGGACCGAGTAGGTCAAGGGCATCCGCACGTTTTCGAGGGCGCTGGTTCGGGCCAGCAGGTTGAAGCTCTGAAAGACGAACCCGACGTTGCGATTTCGGACCTGGGCCCGCTTGTCGGACGAAAGCTGCGAGACCTCTTGGCCCCCCAGCCAGTAGTGCCCCGACGTGGGGCGGTCGAGCAGACCGAGGATGTTCATCAAGGTCGATTTGCCGGACCCCGAGGCCCCCATCAGCGCGACCATCTCGCCTTGCTTGATGACGAGCGAGACCCCCTTGAGCACGGGCACGTCGACCTCGCCCAGGAAGTAGGTCTTATACAGATTCTCGATGCGGATGAGTTCCATGGTGGGATGACCGGTGAGGCCGAGGACGCGCGGGGCCGATGTTGGGCCAGCCCCGCGCGCCGGGTGGTGTGATTGCTTATCCCTTTTTGCCGCCGCCGAATTTCGGAGCAAACGGGTTGACGTCCGCCGTGGCGGCGGCGTCGTTGTGCGCTTCGCCGGTCACAACTTCGTCCCCTTCTTTAACGTCGCCCGAAGTGATTTCCGTCGTGACGCCGTCCGAGGCGCCGATCTTCACCGGCACCGGGCGAACGAATTCTCCGTCGCTGACCCACAGCGTCCCGCGTTCGCGGCGATTTTTCTCCGCCTTCGGGTCGGGGGCCTTGGTCGTACCGCCGGCGGGCGCGGGTTGCGCAGCCTGGTTGCGGGGCTTCATTTTCGCCGCAAACGCGTCGCGGTCTTCGGGACGAACCTGCTGCAACTGCGTCGGCCGCCACCGCAGGGCGATGTTCGGCGCCATCAGCACGTCGTCGTGCTTGCCGGCATTGAATTGCACGTTGGCGGTCTGATAGGGGAGCAGTTTGCCGTCGGAATTGTCGACTGTGATGACGACCGTGTACGTCACGACGTTCTGCGTCATCTGGGCGTTGAGTCGCTGTTGCGTCACCTTTCCCTTGAAGGTCCGATCGGGGTAGGCGTCGACGGTGAATTGCACGTCCTGATCGGGATAAATCTGGCCGATGTCGGCCTCGTTGACGCTGGCCCAAATTTGCATCCGCTTCAAATCGCGGGCGATGAGAAACAAGCTCGGCGTGTTGAGGCTTGCAACAACCGTCTGCCCGACGTTCACGCGGCGGTCGATGATCGTGCCTTTGACGGGAGACTTGATGACCGTGTAAGCAAAGTTGATGTTCGTCTGATCCAACGCGGCCTGGGATTGGCTGACCTCGGCATTTGCGAGCGCGAGGGAGGCGACGGCCAGTTTCTGGTTCGCGACTGCGGCATCGTAATCGCTCTGGCTAATCGCCCTCTTTGGCAATTCTGCTTTGGCCCGTTCTAAATCGGCGTTGGTTTGGTCGATCTTGGCCTGTGCCGAGAGCACATCAGCCTGAGCGTGCTGCAGATTCGCTTTCGCGGCGTCCACTTGGGTTTGATACAGTCTCTGATCGATGTGCGCGAGCACCGTATCCTCCTCGACGCGCGAATTGTAATCGATCGGTTTATCCGGATGGTCGAGGTCCTTGCCGAAATCCGTGATCAATCCGGCGACCTGGGCCCCCACGTCGACGACTTCTTCCGGCTCGAGCGTGCCCGTCGAGCGGATGACGAGATCGAGATTTCCGCGCTCGATCTTCGCGGTGGCGAAGCCGGCTTGCGGCGAGCCCCCGTACGCATGGTAGAGATACAATCCGCCACCGGCCGTCAGGGCTAGAAAAATCAATAAATAGAGTCCGGTTTTCATGGGTCAACTTCTTGGATTATGATGAGCGGGTTCGGAACGGTGCTGCTTCCAGATACGGCCTGGATCCGAAATTCGTTCAGCCCTGCATTATATACGGTTTTTGCTTTTCCACCCTATAGAAACCACGGCGATCAATCAGGGTTTCTCGGAAAATGGGTTCCGTCGCAAGTTTTTTCTTGTTCATGGCTTAGGGCGATGGGCCGGCAACCGCTCGGCGCGAATCCCAAGCCATTCAACCATAAGATTGCCATTGCTCGCTTCGAGCGGACAGAAATCTTAGAATCCTTTCCATGAAATTCGCGATCTGCAACGAGACGTTTCTCGACTGGCCGCTCGAGCGGGCACTCCGTTTCGCCGCCGAATGCGGGTACACCGGGATCGAGTTTGCACCGTTCACGCTCGGGCCATCGGCCGGCGAGATTTCGCCAGCACGGCGCGCGGAGGTGGCTCGATTGGCGCGCGGAGCGGGGTTGGAAACGGTTGGCCTGCATTGGCTCTTGGCCAGGACCCAAGGATTGCACCTTACCTCTCCGGACGCGAGCGTTCGCCGTCGCACCGCGGACTATCTGGCCGATCTAGCGCGCCTCTGCCGCGATCTCGACGGCTCGATCCTGGTGCTAGGCTCGCCGCAACAGCGCAATCTCGCGCCGGGGATCTCATCTGCCGACGGCATGCGCTACGCCGCCGAGGTGATACAAGCGGCGCTGCCCGCGCTCGAAGCGACCAACGTCGTGTTGGCGATCGAACCGCTGGGACCGGCGGAAGGAGATTTCTTGCTCACTGCCGCCGAAGGGACTCGGCTCGTCGAAATGGTCGGCTCGCCGCATTGCCGCCTGCACCTGGATTGCAAGGCGATGTCGAGCGAAGCGACGCCGAGCACGGACTTGATTCGCCGGCATCGCGAGCAACTCGTGCATTTCCATGCCAACGATCCCAATCGGCAGGGACCGGGCTTCGGCGAACTGAAATTCGAGCCGATTCTGTCCGCCCTCGAAGAAACCGGCTATCGCGGTTGGGTCTCCGTCGAGGTATTCGACTACAGCCCCGGCGTCGAACAACTCGCGCGGCGAAGCGTCGAATACCTGCGCGCGTGCCTCGCGCGAATCGCCCAGACGTAGCGGAATTCACCAGAATTCCGGGGATGTAAGCGAGCGAGCGACACTGAATTCTGGCGAATTCAGCTACGCGTAGGTTCAGCGGCGGGCATGCGCCGGAAAAGCCGCTCAACCCGTGCTGGCCTTCAGCTCAGCCAGATGCTGGGCTGTACCCACCAGCCGGTCCCAGTTGTCGTAGATATATTGCGGCGGGCCGCCGATTTGGGCCACTGTCTGGGCGACCAGTTCCGTAGGGACCATTTCAATCGCGTCCCACGGGCAGACGGTCAACTCATAGGGATTGCTCTTCTTCTGCGGGATATGCACGCAAACTTCGCACCCCACACAGCGCTCCAGGTCGATCTCGCACCAGCTCTGCATCCCCGGCATATTGCCGAACTGCTGGATTTTCACGATGCAATCGACCGGGCAGACTTCGAGGCAGGCCTCGCAACCGGTGCAGTTGTCGGCATTGATTACGGCAAGTTCTTTGGGAAGCTTCTTGCGCGGGCCCTGTTTGGCCATCTTCTTGTTCCTCTAGTTCGCCTGAAAAAGCGGCCTACGCAATCATAGTGAGCAATCGGCCGTTCGCCAATCGCCAATTCAGGCAGAACCGCCGGGGACTGTCCCCTTTTGTGGAGTCTTCGAAACAAAAGGGGACTGTCCCCCTCCCCGCAGGCGGTTCTCGGCGGCGTAAATCTCCCCTTGACGAGTGGCTGCGGCCTGCCGTAAAGTCCGCCCATTCTTGGGCGTCGCTCCCGAGTAAGAGCGGGACGATGTCGTGCCCCCACCCGTATTGGCCATCACCCTCCGGAGCAAGCCATGATCCAGGTCCTCAACCGCATCGCCAGACGTTTTGCTCTTCGTAGAAGGTGGCTTTTCGCCGCGGCGCTCGTGGCGGTCGGCTGTATCGCGGGCATCGCGTCCAATCGAGCCGCCGCACAAGCTCCATTTCCGGCCCCGGTGCAGACCGACGTGCCGCGCGTTGTCGGCCGCTGGAGCGGGAAGACTGAAGACGATGGCATCCTTACTCTGGTCGTCTTTCCCGCGCCGGGCAGGCAGCTTGTGTACGAATTCAGCGGCGGATCCAAGGAGCATGCCGACGGCACCTTCACCCTCCGCGGCGCCAACGAGCTGGACTTCACCCCGAAAGGCGAAAAGGAAGCCGAGAAGTGGACTTACTCGTTCGACGAAAACGGCAAGCTCCATCTTAAGATGGAAGAAGAGAAGCCAGAGGACGAGGAAGAGTATGTCCTGAGCCGGGCCGGGCAGTGAAAAGGGCGCGATTAGACGCGGCTGAGGGGTGCGGAAAGCGCCGCCAGGTCGTCGAACCAGCTTTCGACCATCGTCGCCTGGTTGGCGTTGCGATCGACGTGCGATAGGGCGTCCAACGAGCGCTCCAGCGCTGCGACCGCCGCCGATTCGTTCCAGCCGTTGCGGATCGCTTGCTCGACGAGTTCGGCCAGCTCGGCATGCTCGACCGCCGCATGGCCGTGCAGCCGGCGCACGAGCGCTCGAAAGAAGTCCAGCCCAAAGCCAATCAACAGCCGCGAGCGAGCGCGGCGCGGCGCGGCGTCCTTGCCTGCCTCGTTGATGAAATCGTTCACGGATTGGGCCGTTCGATAACCTTCGACCGGCCAGCGAGCGAGCGATCCGAGCAGGTCGCCGCGAAAACTCCAGAGCGCAGCGTCGGCCAACTCGACTGCCTGCTCCAAGCTGCCGCCGCTGTAGGATGCCAGCCGCCGCGCCTCGGCCGGATCGGCCGCGATCTCGCGCTCGACGAGCAGCTTAGCCACAATCTCCTCCGCGAGTGGCTGGAAGCGAATAATCTGCGCCCGCGAGCGAATCGTCGGCAACTGCTTATCGACGCTGGTGCCGATTAGGATCAGGACGGAACGTGGCGGCGGTTCTTCGAGCGTTTTCAACAGCGCGTTGGCTCCCTCCTGATTGAGATAATCGGCATCGTCGATGATCGCGATCTTGCGCCCGCCCATGAACGGCTTCAGCCCGATCCGGTGGCAAAGCCCTTCCTGCATCCGATGCTCGGGGTCGCCGATGAAAGCGGCCAGGGGAATGAAGCTCTTATCCGCCGGCTTGCTCACGGTCTCGAGATCGGGGTGCGTCCCCGCGGCGACTTGCACGCAGGCCGGGCAGCGCTCGCATGGATCGAGCTGCGCTGCTTCGCGCTGTTCGCAAAGTAGAGCCTGCGCGAGTTTCATGGCAAATGTCCGCTTGCCAATCCCCGCCGGCCCGACGAATAGAAACGTGCTCGCCAGCCGCCCGCGGGCAAGCGCGTTACGGAAGCGCTCAACCATCGTGTCGTGTCCTTCGATATGGTGCCAAGACATGAGAGTGTGAAAAGTGGCGAGTATAGTGTATTCCTCACGCTCCGCGTGAGGATTGTCATCACGACGGAGCGTGATGACTACACTGATCAGGTCAGCGGCCGGATTCAAGCCGCTCGGCCGCGCGGCGGATTTCGGCTTGAATTGCATCAATTGGGCGGTCGGCGTCGATGAGCAGAATCTTGTCTGGCCGGCGCGCGGCCTCGTGTCGAAACCCATCCCGCAGCTTTTGGCAGAATTCGTCTCCCTGAGACTCCATCCGATCGAGTTGGCGATTCATGCGCTTGGTCGCAACCTCGGGCGCCAGGTCGAGGACGAACGTCAGATCGGGTTCCAGTCCGCCGGTCGCCATTTGGCCGATTCGCCACAGTTCATCGACATCCAGCCCGCCGGCGTGCCCTTGATAAACCACATTGGCCAGCAAAAAACGATCGCAGACGACCGTATCGCCTCGCTCGAGCGCCGGGCGAATGCACTGCTCGACGAGCTGCGCTCGAGCGGCCATGTACAAAAAGGCCTCGGCCGGGCGACCGATCGCCAACTCGTGTCGATCCAAGAGCAGCGAGCGCACGGCATCGCCCAGCGGCGTGCTTCCCGGATCGCGACAGGCGACGACACGCTGCCCATGCTCGATAAGCCAAGCGCGAAACAGCTCGATCTGCGTCGATTTGCCAGAACCGTCAATGCCGTCGAAACTATAGAACATTTCAGGCGAATTCGAGTTTCAGCGGCTTGAGCCGTGCTTCCGTTTCGGCCATCAAGGCATTCTCCGCGGCTTCGTCGGGGGCTTCGTACGTTGCCGAAAAGCGGAGAAACGCGCCGGCATCATCCCACGGGACCGTGCAGATCGAATGCTCGGCGATCAAATACTGGCTCGCCGCTTCGGCATTCTCGAATCGCTGCCCGCCGGCGAGACCCTTCGGGCTGGCCGCGTAGAGGAAGTAAGTGCCGCCTGGCATTTTGCAAGTGAAGCCGCAGCGGCTGATCGCGGCGACGAGTTTTTGCAGTCGGCGGCGATACTTCTCGCGGACCATCGCGGGGATCGAGGCGTCGTCGAGCGCCGCGGCGGCCGCCTTTTGGATCGCGATGAATTGGCCGGAGTCGCTGTTGTCTTTGATGTCGGCCAGTGCCCGCACGATTCGCTCGTGTCCGCACACCCAGCCGAGCCGCCAGCCGATCATGTGGAAGCCTTTCGACATGGAATGGACCTCGACGCCGACTTCCTTCGCCCCCGGCACGGAGAGAAAGCTGAGCGGCGGGCTGTCGTAGCTGAGCATGATATGGGCCGCGTCTTGCACGACGACGATCCGATTTCGCTGGGCGAACTCGACGACCCGGCGATAGAATTCGCGTGTGGCGACGCGCCCCGTCGGGCTGTTCGGATAGTTGAGCGCCAGCAGCTTCGCTCGCCGCAGCACGTCGGCCGGAATCGAATCGAGATCGGGAAAGAAATCGTTCTGGGCCAACAGCGGCAGCCGATGCACCTCGCCGCCGTAGTATCGCGTGTGCGTTCCAGCGACCGGGTAGCCGGGCACGGTCATTAGCGTCACATCGCCCGGATTGATGAACGCCGCGGGGAGCATTGCCAGTGCCGGCTTCGAGCCGATGCAGTGATTCACTTCGCTCACGGGGTCCAGCTCGACTCCGAAATTCCGCTGCATGAACCGTGCGGCGGCTTCCTTGTAGGCCGCGATGCCGTTATCGGCGTAGCCGCGGTTCTCGGGACGATTGATCTCGCGGGCCATCACTCCCCGCACGCTCTCGGGGGCCATCTCGTCGTTCTCGCCGATGCCGAAATCGACCAGCCGCCGCTCGGGATGCTCGGTCAGCGCCTTCCGCTTGGCGCGCTTGATCTTTTCAAACTTGTAAATCTCAGTTCCCTTGCCGTAATTAGCGCCGCCAATCCGCTCGGCAAAGAGCTGCTGAAAATAAGGATCGCTCATAGAATCAGGTCTTTAAGAAGACGACGAGGAGGACCGCAGATGGACGCGGATTAACGCCGATTTTCGCAGATGATAAACTCTTGTTTCTTATGAGGAAACCAGGAAGCCAGGAACGGGATTTGGTTTTGGGCCGATTCGCGACTGCTAATCCTACGAAACTGATTGGAGTACTTATACTTGGCCACATCCTCCTGCCTTCCTGGTTTCCTCATAAAACTCCGCCGTAATCCGCGTTCATCTGCGTCCATCTGCGGTTTCTTCTTCCATGTGTCCGTAATACGCGGCGGCCGGCACGCCGGTGCGGCGGCGGACGAGTTCGACTAGAGCATCGACCTCGGCGTTCGTCAACGGGGTGACGAAGCTCTCGGCGGGGCGGCGGGCGACCGTGTAAATTTGCACGAGCTTGATCCGCCCGCCCGCGGCGGTGATCTCAGCCAGCCGATCGCAAAACGCCGCTTGCTCGGCGGCCGAGGGTGGCTCGCCGGCGATCCGCATGAACAGGGACTGAATCACGAGCGGGCGGACGCAAGCGGCGGCCGTGATGTTGTCGAGAATCTGCCGGAAGGGGATTGGGGTGCGCTCGACGAGCCGGTAGTATTCGTCGGTCCCCGCTTCGAGCTTGGCCCAAATCTCCCCCTGGTTCTCGTCGAGTATTTCGAGGCCCCGTTGAACGTGTGGCCGGTGGAACATGCTGGCGTTGGTGATCAGAACCATCTTGACGTCGGCGAGCCCGCGCCGCCGCTTTGACTCCGCACAAGCGGCGATGATCTCGTCGAAGTTGCGGTAGGTGGTCGGCTCGCCGTCGCCGGAGAAGGCGATGTCGTTCAATCGCCGCAGCGGTTCGGGCACGGCCGCAAACTTCTCAGTGGTGAAAATCTGCCCAGACGCGGCGAGCGACAGCATGGAATCCAGCTCGGCCAACAGCGCGGGCGTTTCCACGAACGTCGTCTCGCTCTGCCGAGTCCGATCGACCTGGCAATAGATGCAATCGAAGTTGCAAATCTTGTCGGGATTAAGATTCACCCCGATCGAAATCCCGCCGGATCGGCGGCTGAGCACGGGATAAACGAAGCGAAACTGCTCGAAAAGACGTTCGTGCCGGGCAAAAAGTGGATTAGAAGAGATGGACATATGTTGCAATTGTATGCATCGGTTTCGTCCGGGCAGAATTGCCGACTTCGCCGATCCATCCTATATTAGTCTTTGGAACGAGCAATCGACAATTTGAACCCGCGGACATTTCATGAGTTTGCCACGCGGGAAGAACGCCCGGACGTTTTACCGCGCCGCCAAGCAACGTTTTTCGGATGCGGAGTTGCTCTTGGAGCACAACCGAACGACCAGTGCGGTTTATCTGGCGGGATACGGCGTCGAGTGCATGTTAAAGGCGCTCATGCTGGAGTCGGTTCCAGAATCTCGACACGATACCATTGGCGATCTGTTCCGCGGACAGCTTGGCCATAATCTGATTCTATTGATGCGTGAACTAAGAACGCACTTGCGCGGCTCGCTGCCGTCCATAATCGAGCGAACTCTCTTGCGGGTGAATACGTGGACCACGAATCTGCGATATATGCCCGGCAATATCAAGTCGTCACTTGCGACTGAATACATCCGCGACGCTGCACAAATCATTCAGTGGACTGACGAAAGGATTTGAATTTATGGACCACGTCACAAATGACACCAACGTCGGGCAAATCGAGCGGGCGCTCGCGCCTTACCAAGAACGCCACCCGGTTGCAGACATAAAGGTCCGCCGCGAGAATTCGGCATCCGTTCGAATCCGCATCATTGATCCGGCATTTCGAGGACGTGGCTTGGCGGAGAGGGAAGACGAGATTTGGCCGGCGATCGAAGCGCTTGCGCCGGATGTCAGAGAGGAAATCACGATGCTATTGCTCTTGGCGCCGGAGGAAGCCGCTAACTCTCTGGTCAACACTGAATTCGAGCACCCCTTACCTTCGCGAATCTGAGCCTCTCTAGCTCACAGCTTCCGCATCTGCGTGTATTCATCCATCGTGACGGTTGTCAGTTCCCCGTCGTCGCGGGCGAGGATGAGTAGGTCGCTGTAGACCTTGTCGTCCGGATTGCGGCGGAAGTGCAGGCCGTGGCGGCGGCGCTCGGTGCGGACGACCGTGCCGACGGTCTTCGTTGTCCAATCGGCGCTCGAGCCGATCTTCACGTCGTGGACGACTTCGACGCGGTCCCCCCGCTTGAGTTCGGAGAACAATTGGCTGGAAGCGGAATTGGCGGCGCTCGTGGGCATGAGCGATTAAACTTCCTTCGACTTAATCCACGGCATGAGGCGGCGCAGCCGGCGGCCGACTTCTTCGATTGGATGGTTGCGCTCGGCGCGCCGCGTGGCCTTGAACATCGGGGCGTTCGCCTTGTTCTCGAGAATCCACTCGCGGGCGAATTGGCCGCTGCGGATTTCGCCGAGGATCTTCTTCATCTCGGCTTTCGTTTGCTCCGTGACAATTCGCGGGCCGCGCGTATAGTCGCCGTATTCGGCCGTGTTGGAGACGCTGTAGCGCATGTAGTTCAAGCCGCCCTGATAGAACAAGTCGACGATCAGCTTCAACTCGTGCATGCACTCGAAATAGGCCATCTCCGGCTGATAGCCGGCCTCGACGAGCGTCTCGAAGGCCGCCTTCACCAGCGCGCTCACGCCGCCGCAGAGTACCGTCTGCTCGCCGAACAGATCGGTCTCGGTCTCCTCGGCGAACGTGGTCTCAATCACGCCCGCTCGCGTGCCGCCGATCCCCTTCGCGTACGCCAGCCCGAGTTTCTTCGACTGCTCGCTCGCGCCGACGTTGAAGGCGATGAGGCAAGGCACGCCGCCGCCGCGCTCGAATTCGCTCCGCACCAAATGCCCTGGCCCCTTCGGGGCGACGAGCACCGTATCGACGCCTTGCGGCGCTTCGACCTGACCGAAATGCACGTTGAATCCGTGCGAGCACATCAGCACGTTGCCGGCGATGAGATGCGGCTTGATGTGGTGCCGGAATACATCCCCCTGCACTTCGTCGGGCAAGAGGATGTTGATCAGATCGGCCCGCTTGGCGGCGTCTTCGACGGTGCTCGGTTGGAACCCGTGGCTCAGGGCCAGCTCGTAGTTCGCGCTGCCGGGACGTTGGCCGATGATCACCTGGCAGCCGCTGTCGCGCAAGTTCTGGGCCTGGGCATGCCCTTGGGAGCCATAGCCGAGAATGGCGATGGTTTTGCCTTTAAGCAGCGACAGATCGGCGTCGGAATCGTAATAGATTTTGGCGGACATCGGGAAGGGGCTAGGGACTCGGGATTAGGGGCTAGGGAAGTCGGCACGCTGCGCGTGCCGGCATCGGTCGGCGGCTTAGGTTTGTTGGGCCGGTTCGGAATTGGGGCTGGGTTGGGGCTGCGAGTTCTGCGGGCCGTTGCGGCGGGCAGCGCCGCGAACCATCGCGATCCGGCCGGTGCGCACGAGTTCAATGATCCCGAACGGCCGGATCATATCGACAAACGCTTCAAGCTTTCGCTCCTGACCGGAAATCTCGACGATCACCGTTTCGGACGCCACGTCCACGATTCGCCCGCGAAAGATATCGGCCAGCTCGCGCAGCTCGCTCCGCTTGCCGCCGGCCGGGGCTTGCAGCTTGATCAACATCAGATCGCGCTCGACGTAATCCTGCGAACTCACATCGTCCACTCGCACGACCGTGACGATCTTTTCAAGCTGGCGGCGGACTTGCTCGAGCACCCGATCGTCGCCGACCACCACGAAGGTCATCCGCGAGAAGTGCGAGTCTTCCGTCTCGCCGACCGCCAGGCTGTCGATGTTATAGCCGCGCGAGGCGAGCATGCCCGAGATGTGGGCGAGCACGCCCGGCACGTTCTGAACCACAGCGGAAAGCACGTGACGCATCGCAACTCCCTATCGGAAAAGGCAATTCAGCATGATAGCCCGGCATGGGTGCGGTCGCAAGGTGCAGTCGCGTTCGGCAGCGATGTTGCAGGAGAATTGCCCAGGGAGAAATGGCTAGCGGCGAAACGACCGAAGAGCGGCAAGGACGAGAGGCAATCTGTTCCCGATGATGAGAAGCACGATGACCCCGATAATCAGCCAGTCCATAGTTTACTGAGGACGCGAACATCGCCGCACTATACCAGCGCATGGAACTGGCTACCGCGTGCGGCGTTGTCGCCTTTGCGCGTCTCGCAAGGCGGATCGGAAACAGACCCAGAGCCCGATTAATATGATGCCCGTGCCGAGGATGAATTTAGCGGCCTCGAACGAGATGCCTAACCACTCCGCGACAATCGCGAGGATGACAAGCGCGATGAGCTCCAAAAGCGCTTCAAGCATGGTCAGCATTATACCAGCTTGCGAAACGCCCGGCGGGAGCGAATTCTCGCATTCCGCAGCCTTTCAGGCAGAAGGCAACGCGCTGGCTCCTGGCCCCTGGCCCCGCGCCACCCTACGCGGCCGCGTCGATCACGCCGAGTTCGTGATGGATCGATTCGACAGTTTCGGCGTCGATGAGAGGGGTTTGGCGGGCCGCCCCAGCCACCAGCGCCAGGCTGGCCAATTGGTTCACGCGGCGCGGAATACCCTCCGAGAGAGCGTGCAGACGGATCATCGCCTCTTCGGAGAAGGCGGAGGTCTTCCGCCCCGCCTGGGCCAACGACCAACTGAGATAACCCAGCGTATCGGGCTCTTCCCAAGGCTCGACGTCGATCCGCAGCTCGGCCAGTTCCAGCAGACGCGTCTCGAGTGCGGCGGCGCGGCCGGTCGCCAGCGCCAAGACCACCGTCAGCCGCGAGTGCGCTCCCCGATCCGCTTCCGCCAACCGAGCGACGTGCTCGAGCACTTCGCGCGACCCGTCATGGGCGTCGTCCAAGAGGATGATCGTTTCCAAGTGCTGATAGCGGTTTTCGGTCAGCCGATCCAGTACGCCGCGCCACAAGCGGAACGCATCGTCGCGGCCGTCGGGATTCAATCCCAGCTCGGCCGCGATCAGCCAGAGGAATTCTCGTAGATCGGCGCCCAACAAGCTCACATTGGCCACCTGGCTCCCGCCGCGGCGCAAATGCCGGGCGAACACTTCCAGTAGCATCGACTTGCCTGTGCCCGATTCGCCGATCAGCAGCCCGAGCCGCTGCCTCTCCTCGACGAGAAAGTGCAGCCGGGCGAGCGCCTCTTCGTGCGTCGGGCTTTCAAAAAAGAACCGCGGATCCAAGCCGCCGCGAAAGGGCGTTTCGCGAAGACCCCAATGCGCGCGATACGTCGGACTGGGCGCCGATGCGTTCATTATTGAGAATCCAAAGCTGAGAAGTGCTTTAGAGACATGACCGATTCCTAACTTTTGAATGATCGGTATAATCGGGACGCGACTTGAAGCTAGTAGACTGTCAGGGGCGAGTTCGCCGGTTCGTCGCGGATGCTGCTAGCGTCTGCACCGACGCTGGCAGCGTCGGCCACAAGCTTTTCCACAAGGGCCCTGCTTGCTTGCCCGACCGCTTCTTCCACCCTTCGCTCGCCGGTCACGGTTCCATTTCCATCGAGGGAACCGAAGCCCATCACTTGATTCACGTCTTGCGGGCGAAGCCGGGGCTCGAGGTGATTCTGTTCGATGGTAGTGGCGCCGAGTTTTTGGCGCGGGTCGAGCGAGTCGAGCGTTCGACCGTGCGGCTGGCGGTGGTGGAGAGCCGCGAAGTGGATCGAGAGTTGCCAGTGAGCGTTACGCTTGGCGTCGCGCTTCCCAAAGGAGACCGGCAGCGATGGCTGGTCGAGAAAGCGACCGAGTTGGGCATCACCCGCCTGACGCCGCTCGTGACGGCCCGCGGCGTGGCGCAGCCGACGCGGGAAACGCTGCGGCGACTCGAGCGAGCGGTGATCGAAGCGTCGAAACAATGCGGGCGAAATCGGCTGATGCAGATCGCTGTGCCGGTTTGCTGGAGCGACTTTCTGCTGGCCGCCGGCAGCGCGACCAAACTTTTCGCCGATCCTGGTGGATCGGCGCTCTCGATCGACCTGCTCTCTCAGTTTAGCGCCGCCCTCGAGATCCTTCTGGCGATCGGTCCCGAAGGAGGCCTAACCGACGCGGAAGTAGACGAAGCCGTTGGCACCGGCTGGCAGGCAGTCGATCTCGGCCGCCGCATCCTCCGTATCGAAACGGCCGCCATCGCGCTCGTGGCCGCCGTCACATTGCCGATCCCTCGTCCCTCGCCCCTCGTCCCCGGCGCCTAGCGAGCCATTTCCGGCTCTTCGGTGGCGGCTTGGATCGTCTGCGAGCTAGTCGGCTCGCCAGCCCAGTTGGTCCAGCGATGGGCGCGATAGTCGTAGAGCTGACAGACACTCAGCATATAACGGAACGAACGCCAACTGAATTTGTGCTCGACCACGTCTTCGGGAAAGGCGCGGGTGAGGCTCTCCTGGGCCTCGGCCAAATGATACAGCGGAATCCGTGGATCGGCATGATGCGCCGTGTGCTCCATGATGTTGTGGATGATCCAGTTGATCGGCCCCGGAAACTGCACGTGCGCCGTGCCTTGAATCTGTCCCTTGTAAAACGTCCATTCTTGTTGATCGTCGAACCAGGGGATCCGCGGATGGGTATGGTGCAGGCAAATCAGGAACGCGATCAGCCAATTCCAAATCGCGAACGGCAGCCATTGGCCGAAGAAGAGCGACTCGACCAACGGGCTCGAGCTTCCGAACCACCGCGGGGCGAGAATCAAAAAGGCCGTTTGCGCGGCGATGAAGGCAACCACCAGCAAGCAATCGCCAACGAAGCGCGGCATGTTCATGCGGCCGCGGAATTGCCGCCCGGGGAAAATCGTCCGCCGCAGGTACACGTCAAAGAAATAGTAAGCGCCCAATCCGAGCGGTGTGCGATAGAAGCGCTGCATTGCCCGGCGCCACGCGGGCAGCCGATCGTAATCCTCTTTGGTGAGCGGCGCCCAGGCGTAATCCTTCTGCCGCAGATTCGTCCAGGCGTGATGGACGTGATTGTGGGCATGCTCCCAGCCGGCATACGGATGCCACGAGGGCAAGAGCGCGATGCGCCCGAGAATCGCATTGAGCCGCGCCGACGGAGTCAGCGCTCCGTGACAAGCATCATGCCCGATCACGAACAGAATCGAGAGGAAAAAGGCGTTCGCGAGCGAGAACAGCAGCTTCAGCGGCCACCAAGGCGCCGCCACCCCGGCGACCACGGCTCCCAGATACAGAGCCAGCGCTGCGCCAAACAGCACGAGAGCATGAATGGTCGAGCGATTGCCAACACTTGCGGGCATCGTCGCGCGCACGTCCCCCGCATTCGGCCCTTTGGAACGGGATGTGGACATAACAAGACCTTCAATCGACGCTGCACGGAATGACCGGCGCGATTGCTTCCGGGCAATCCTGAACCATCAATACTAGTCGGTTTCGCCTGGGTTTTGAAGTGACTGAAATCGGCGGGCGTGGCTTAGATCGCATTCGGCGGCAATTGCCACGCGAACGTAGTCTCTTTTCCGCAGACCTTACAGCGAAAGTGTGCCAGGCCGCCGAGCATCGGATGCCGTTCCGTTCGCGTGAGTTCAAGGGCGAACCACTTGCCGCATGCTGGGCATGGGCGCAGGAATCCGGGACGAGGCGGCCGAGCAAGTATTCTGTCCATAGGTTCCCGGTCTAAAGCAACCGAATGGAAACTGGCTTAACCAATCTGGTCGCCCGCGTTGTTATTTCTCGCCACGAATGCTCAGGCCGTTAGCTGTGAGATGCTTGCGGAATATGACGAGAAATTGCAGCGCCAAAATCAATGCCAAGCCGAGCGCCAACCACCAAGGCACCTTTGAGTGAATCGCTAAGATCGTGGGAAAGATCACCGCAAATGCCAGCAAGGCCATCAACTGCACGTTTCGCGGGAGAGGCCGATTGGCCCTGGCCCACCATCCAGTTGCAATTGAAGGCGCGCCGTTGCTAACCCCGCCATCGTCGCTCAATTCGAAATCCGCAAAAATCTCACCGTAATCCATTGCGAGGTCCACGACGAAGATGGTTATTTTCGCCGTCACGAGGCCCAAGAACGAAGCCGCCAGCCCAGCCAACGGTCCGCAAGCGAGACCCACGACTATCGCCCC
This sequence comes from Pirellulales bacterium, assembly GCA_035939775.1. Taxonomy (NCBI): domain Bacteria; kingdom Pseudomonadati; phylum Planctomycetota; class Planctomycetia; order Pirellulales; species Pirellulales bacterium. The sequence goes on from DASZFO010000360.1 coordinate 29,576, forward strand.
CGCGAAAAGCCAGGAAAACGCAGGAATCGAGACGGCCACGAACAAGGGCGTTGAAAGTTTCGGATTCAACGGCGATTGCGTTCCCGCTAAGGCTGCATCGCGCTTTCCCCGTCGCGCACAGCGGGCGAGCGCGCTTGTCCACACCGCCGTCCACCAGATCGGCAAAACCAGCGCCAATGAACCCGATGTCTTCAGCAGGAACACAACGCAGGCGATGATGGCCAAGTACGCTAGAAAGCTCCGAAACCAACGCCAGATTCTCGATTTTCGGTCCATCACTTCGCTCCTAACCACGGCCGCGCAAAGCGAAGAGTAGTGCGAAGTATAGCGCCGCGTCCAAGCCGACTCCGACAGGACACGCTACCGAAATAAAAATGGACCGCGCCGGCATCTTGTCGCGCCACCGCCGCACAAGCACCCAGCCAACCAGCAAGACACAAACGAACGGCAATACTTGAAAAACGGCGATGACGCCGGCGAGCCAGAGAAGCTGCCAGATCAGCCAGAACGGTGATTCGATTCGAAGCCATGCGAGAAACACAAGCCCGATAACTGACACTCCCGCGAGGATCGCGCATAAATACAAAAATGACCTCGCAGCAGCCCAGCACAAATCCGGTTTTGGGTCCGGTCGCAATCCGTCTCGAATCCGCAAAACCGCGGTTCCAATGCCGAGCCAGACGATCACCGATGCCCAGGTGATCACGACGTCAATCGGGCTCGAAAACAACGCACTGTATGGGTTCATCTTGCCGTCCTTCGGGCGGTTCGGTTTGCTCGGCCGCATCAAACGGCGCCACCATCCCGCCGCAAGCGGCGGGGCTAACGAACGATCTTTGACCTCCCAGCCCGGTCTCTAATGCTTGACCACGCGGCCGTAGAGTTCGCCGCGGTGGTTGCCGCCGCTCCACATGCCGGCGAAGCTGCCGTCGTAGATCAGCACTCGGGCGGAGAATGTGCCGAATCCCGGCACCGGGGCCTTGTCGAGCGTGATCACCGGCGTGTCGCCCGCCCAGCGCACGGCCAGCGGGATCGGGATCGTTAGATCGTGGTCGCCGTATTTGATCTGCGCTTCGAAGAGCCAGAGGTCATCGCCGAGTTTCGACACCTTATTGATCACGTACTTCGATTCGCGCGGCTTCGCTTCGTCGCCGGGCGTTTCCGTGAAGAAGCCGTCGAGCGTCGCGCCCGTGAGAGTTTCGGAAAACTTCTTTTCAAGATCGGCTTTGTCGGGGACCTTGTTGGCCGCCTGCGGGGCGGCGGGTTTATCGCCCGGTGCGTCCGCGGCACAGGCCAGCGAGGAACCGATGACGGCCGCCAATGCGGCTGCAATCGCGAGCAGAATGATAATGCGTTTCATAGCATCCTCCGTTTCCAAGTAGTCGCCAGAAGCAGTTCCAAAACCCCGGGGACTGTCCCCATTTTACGCAGTCTTCGGAGTAAAACGGGGACTGTCCCCTTCTCCCGGCGGTTTTGGAGCTGCTTCTACAAACTCCGCAAGTATTCTACCGCGGCGCCGATCTCGACCAGCGGATCGTCGGCCGTCCGCCGCTGAATCGTAAGATACCCACGATAATTGTGTTCTTCCAGCTTCCCCAGCAGATTCGGGAAATCCGCGACGCCGCGCCCCAGGGCTGTTTCCACGCCACGGCCGCGGGCCAAATCGCGGACGGCATCGGTCGCGTGCACGTGCAGGATGTGCGGCCCCAGCGCGTCGATCGCCTCCGGCGGAGAAAAGCCGTTCACGATCAGATTCGCTGGATCGAGATCGACCCCCAGCGATCCGCCCGGCAGCGCGGCGATCAGGCGGGCCAAATCCGGGCCGCTCTCCGTTCCGGTCTGAGCAGCCAATTGTGCGCCGGCCCGATGCGCGAATCGTCCCAAGTCGCTGAGCACCTCGATAAGCTGACTCCATTGGGATCCCGTCGGTTCGGCGGGAACTCGCCCCACGTGGTTGACGACGACTGAAGCGCCGAGCTGGTAGGCCAGCTTGATCGCGTCCTTCGTGCCGGCGATTCGTTCCTCGATATCCTCCGCGACATCGTAACCGCGGCGAGTGGGAAAGCTGACCGCCGCGACCCGCAGGCTGTAATCCTCGAGCAGCTTGCGAATCTGGCGCAGGGCGGTTTGCGTCATCTGCGAGGGGCGCAGCTCGCCGCGGGCATCGAGTTCCACTCCCTGCGCGCCCAAGCGGTGGGCAGAAGCCAAGGCCTGCCGGAGCGGCTGCCGCAAGCTGGCGATCTGAATCCCAATCTTTAGCGCTGGCATGGGTTACCTAAAGGCAATTGGCGAGGATTGTAGGGTGTGTCGAGCGAAGCGAAGACACACCGGGTGTGATTGGTGCGTCAGCGCTTCGCTTGACGCACCCTACATCTCTAGCGCTGGCATGGGATAGGTCGATAGGTTTTCTGGCTTGTCGCTGCCGATATGCTTCGAGAATTCCGATCATGCAGACTTTGCTGACTGTTCTTATTCTAGCGGCGGGAGTCGCTGCGCCCACCGATGTTCGCTATCCGGACGCGGTGAAGGTGTTTGACTGCGACTTCGGCCCGCAATGGGACCAGCGCTTCGACCGCTGGCCGGACCGCTGGATTCGCCAGCGCTCGGCTGCCTATCCGGCGTATTTGCCGGTCCGAATTATCGACGACACGACGGCCGCCAACGGACACTGCCTGCGGATCGATCTCGACGGCGGGGCAGCCGCCATCTACAGCCCGCCGATCAAGGTCAACGCGATTTTCAGCTACGTGATCGAGGCGCGGCTGAAGACCGAGGGTCTCGTGAACGACGAAGCGCACATCAGCGTGACGTTTTACGACGGCAGGCACAAGGCGCTGGAGAAAATCGTTTCCGAGCAAGTTCGCGGAACGAGCGATTGGGTCAAGATGCGAATCGACCCGATTGCCCCCGCCCACAACGAAACCGAGTATGCCGTCGTCGGCTTGCACCTCGAGCCAACCGTGCGGGCCGACGTGCATGGCTCGGCTTCGTTCGCCGATGTTTGGGTCGGCCGCCTGCCGCGAATGACGCTCACGACGGATCGCCGCGACAACGTCTACGTCGAGCCGGCGCGGCCGAAGGTGACCTGCACCGGCAGCGGTTTTGCCGAAGAGAACTCGCGTGTCCGGTTCGAATTGCTCGACCTTTCGGGCAGTGTCATCGCGACCGAAGAGCAACAATTGGTCGTCGCCAGAAAATCCAGCGCTCCGCGGCCGGAAGCTGATGCGGGCGAGACGGCGCGCGGAGCGGGAATCGTCGGCGCCGCGACTTGGGTTCCGCCGATGCCCGACACGGGGTTCTATCGCGTCCGCGTGCAAATGTTGGGGCGCACCGGAGTCGTGCATCAGCGCGAACTATCGCTGGCCGTCGTCCATGCGCAAGCCAACCCGGCCAGCGGCGAATTCGGCTGGACTCTCCCCGACGGCGAAGGTCCGTTGACTCTTGGCGAGTTGCCGGAGCTGCTCGGGCAGGCCGGGGTGAACTGGGTGAAATTCCCGGTCTGGACGAGCGGCCAAGACAACACCCGCGGCGACCGGCTGGTGTGGTTTGCCGAGCGGCTGCACTTCCAGCACATCGAGATGGTCGGCTTGCTGCACCAGCCGCCGCCGGACGTGCGGAAGCGGCTAGGCGATGCCGACCGCCCTCCGGCCGCGCAGGTCTTCTCCACCGAGAAGGAGTTGTGGTATCCGTCGCTCGAGCCGGTGCTGACTTCGCTCTCGCTGAAGGTGCGGTGGTGGCAGTTGGGGTCGGACAAAGACACCAGCTTCGTTGGTTATCCCAACGCGACCGAGAAAGTGACGCAAATGCGGAAGCTCGCGGCCCGCTTCGGCCAACAGGTGTCTATCGGCATCGGTTGGTCGTGGTTGCACGAATTGCCGAGCCAGCCGCAGGCCTGGGATTTTGTCGCGCTCTCCTCCGATCCGCCGCTCACCTGGGAAGAGCAATCGACCTATTTGAAGCTCTCCGCCGGCGCGAAGACGCGCCGCTGGGTCGTGCTTGAGCCGTTGCCAAAGGACGATTACTCGGCCGAGATCCGCGCCGGCGACCTCGCCCGCCGAATGCTCTCGGCTAAGATCGAAGGGGCCGACGGGATTTTCGCCCCCGAAGTGTTCAGCACAACCCGCGGCTTGATGAACGACGACGGCACGGCTGGCGAATTGCTGCTCCCCTGGCGGACGACGGCGCTGGCCCTGGCCGGGGCCACGTATCTCGGCAGCATCAATCTGCCCAACGGCAGCGTCAATCACGTTTTCGACCGGAACGGCGAGATCGTGATCGTCCTCTGGAACGATCGCCCCACGGAAGAGCGAGTTTATCTCGGCGACGACGTGCGGCAGATGGACCTTTGGGGCCGCGCGACGAAACCACCCACCGACAAATCGGAGCAGGTGATCCAAGTCGGCACGCTGCCGGTCTTCATCACCGGGTTGAATGCGCCCGCGCTGCGCTGGCGGATGTCGGTCAAGCTGGCCGAGACGCAATGGCCGAGCGTATTCGGAATCACGCACGGCAATTCCTTGATCGTGAAAAACTCGTTTGGCCAGGGGATCAGCGGACAAATCAAGATTGTCACTCCCGAAGGCTGGCGGATCGCGCCTCCTGAAGTGGGTTTCAAGCTGGCTTCGGGCGAAACGCTAAACCAACCGTTCGACGTGGTCCTGCCGCTCGACGCTGCCACGGGACGGCAAGATATCCGCTTCGATTTCGACATCATGGCCGACCGCCGTTACCAGTTCAACGTTCGGCGAGAAATCGACGTGGGGCTGGATGACGTGATGATCGCGGCCAGCACGCGGCTGAACGATCAAGGGGAGTTGGAAATCGAGCAGCGGCTCACCAATGAGACCGACAACGTCGTCAGCTTCAAATGCTTTCTCTACGCCCCCGACCGATTGCCGATCGTCACCCAAGTGGTCGAGCAAGGCCGCGGGACCGACACCAAGAACTATCGCATTCCCAACGGAGCGGAACTCGTCGGCAAGACGCTGCTCTTGCGGGCCGACGAAATCGCCGGCCAGCGGATTATCAACTGTCGGTTCACGGCGCAACCTTAGGAAGGGACTCGGGGCTAGGGGCTGGGAACGAAGGAGACGTGGCCGACGCTGCCAGCGTCGGCGATGACTACATCGCTGCGTTTATCTCCGCGGTCTCAGCGCCCTCCGCGTTTCAAACTCCGGGCTCAAGCCTTATCTGAGCGGCTGACCGACAAATCCGGCGGACACTGTTCCGATTCCGCGAACCGGCCACCGTCGCCGCGATGGTCGGCGGCAAAATGGGACGATTCCCCTCTCCCGGCCGAATTTGTTGGACGCTCTAATGGAGTCATCCCGGTACAGTGAGCAGCCATTCATGCAAATCCCTTCCCACACATTTCTCATCACCGGCGGCAGCTCGGGCTTGGGCGCCGCCTGCGCGCGACTCTTGGCGTCGCTGGGTGCGAACGTCGTGATCGCCGATTTGAATGAACCGGCCGGCGAGCGGGTCGCCGGCGAACTCGGCGCGAGTGCCCGGTTCGCGAAGACCGATGTGACGGACGAGGCGCAGGTCAGTGCGGCGATCGAAGTCGCGGTCAGCAGCTTTGGCCGGCTCGACGGCGCGGTGAGCTGCGCCGGCATCCTCGGGGCGGCGCGGATCGTCGGCAAGAGCCGCCCGCACGATTTGCAGCTTTTCTCCCGGATCGTGCAAGTGAATCTGATCGGCACGTTCAACGTGCTCCGGCTGGCGGCGGCCGCGATGGCGGCGAACCCACCCGCGGCCGACGGCGAGCGCGGCATCGTCATCAACACCTCATCGGTCGCGGCCTTCGAAGGACAAATCGGCCAGGCGGCTTACGCGGCAAGCAAGGGAGGCGTCGCCTCGCTCACTCTGCCCGCCGCCCGCGAGCTGGCCCGTTTCGGGATCCGCGTGATGGCGATCGCTCCGGGCATGTTCGACACGGCCATGATGTCCGCCGCCCCCGACGAAGTCCGCAGCTCCCTCATCGACCGAATCCCTTTCCCCTCGCGCCCCGGCCGCCCCGAAGAATTCGCCAGCCTCGTCCGCGAAATCATCGAGAACCGATTTCTCAACGGCTCCGTGATCCGCCTAGACGGCGCGCTGAGGATGGCAGCGAAATAAATGAAATCTCTCACCGAACATCTCACGTTCAACATCCCGGCCCGGATGGAATTCCGCAACATCACGCCCGAGGTCGCGGCTGCCGTGAAGCGGAGCGGAATTCAGGAGGGGCTGTGCCTGGTAAATGCCATGCACATCACGGCCAGCGTGTTCATCAACGACGACGAGCCGGGATTGCACGAGGATTACAAAAAGTGGCTGGAAGGGCTAGCCCCGTTCGACGCTTCGCCGCAGCGCTACCGCCACAACCGCACGGGCGAAGACAACGCCGACGCCCATCTCAAGCGGCAAGTCATGGGGCGCGAAGTCGTCGTGGCGATCACCGGCGGCAATCTCGACTTTGGACCCTGGGAGCAAATCTTCTACGGCGAATTCGACGGGCGAAGGCCGAAGCGAGTGTTGGTGAAGGTGATCGGTGAATAGACCGGCGGCTCCCAAAGACCGCGCCGAGTTAGCACAGGAAGAATTTGATCGCGAATCTCGCACGTTGGCATGGCGGTGGATATGATCTAGGGCATGGCCGATGATCCGCTCGACTTCTTGAACGATCTGGATGCGCGAACGCCGCGCCCTGGGCCGCCCATGCCCCCGCCGCTTCCGCCGCCACCACCGCTTCTCGCGACACCAGTGCCCGACGATCCACTTGGCTTTCTCGAAGGGCAATATGATCTGCCGTCACAAACTAGCGGCGGCATGACCAGGCCCCTGACGCTTCAGCAACAACGGCAGCAATGGCTACTGCGCATGGCGTCGTTGATTCGCGCGGAAGAACTCTGTCCCCTAGCCATTTCGGTTTATCAACATTTGCTTGCAATTGACGCTAGGCTGCGCATCGGATTTGAGACAAACGTGTTTCCGGCAGCGGCTCTATGCGACCTTTTGGGCGCATCCTTGGTGAACTTGGAGCAGCTTGCCGCCCAAGGTAGCTGCCCGGCCTTCAGCGAGGTTGCCAAGACGGCTCATAATCTTTACCGAGAGATCGTCCGTCTGATGCGGACATTCCCGCAGCAGAGGCCGTACTTGATCGGCGGCGGCTTCGGAATTCGCGGTGCGGTGAAAGGGATTGCCGTTGCGACCGGGATTAATTGGATGCTAAACCACCCGACACGACAGCGCCAAAGTCACGCAGCTCAGTCCCTTGCGGAGAACGTACAGAACGCCCATGTGTTACTTCAGTTGTTGCGAGACCGGTGCGGCGCAGTTTCTAATCCGTGAGATTCAAGGTGGCGAAGCCTTCCAGCGCTCCCGCCCAGCATACGCCCGAAAGACCCGCACGGCTGGCGCGGCGGCCCGATTATGTGCGGGCTTCTAGCAAGGCGGCAGATAGCTGGTACCATCGCGGGCAAGGCTCAATTGCTTTTCACACTGAACCGTCTGGCCATTCTCTGTGTCAACGACAAGGACGTTACCGACATTCTAGGCGCGCCCACAATAAGGCGATTGACAGAACATGTCCATGAACTATGACGTGGGGAGGCTCCTACTCGAAGCCTCCCGGGACCCGTTCCACGCCGTTCGTGGTCTGGCAATCCAATCCCACGCCAGTTTGGAGCAGTCTCTTTGTTCTCTGCTTGCTACGTTTGGAGACATCCGCGAAGACGTCGCGTCTGTCATCTTTTTCAAGATAAGTAATGCTCGCGCCCGAGACGACATCCTCGAAAAACTTTTGAAAAAGAAGTACGGGGAGAAACACGCAGTTTTCTGGCATTCCGTCAAGATCCTAAATGGGCAAGTCACCCAGGTTCGGAACGAAATCGTCCATTGGAATGTCGTGAACTGTGTGGGCGACAATGGCCAGGAATTGCGGCTGATGCCTCCGGCCTTCTGGGATGTGAATCCAAATAGCCCGTACAAGACCATTGCCGACCTAAACGACTTCCGCGTCAAGTGCGGCTTCATGGGCCGCCTATGTAATATGTTCAGGTTTTTTCTGATGCCTGACAGGCCCCCTGTCTGGACCCCGGAGCAACTGCAAACATGGACCGATATATTTCGGCAAGCAGTAGCCTATCCGCCTCCAGATACTCATCCGCTATGCCAGACGACGACGGCACCCGAACTTCAGCCTCCATCATCAGTGGAGTCACAGCCACCTCAATCGTAGGCTCGCTTTGTTTCAATTCGTTAATAATTCGCCGGCGCGGTTAAGGTTCGGTTCACGTTCGGACCACCCTGGTACGTCGCCGCGTTGGCCGATCACCCCAACGCCCGCAACCACTCGACAAATCGGCTCGGACATTTGGTCTGGGCTCGGAGCGACCTTTCAGGCCGCAGGGCATCGAGTCCGACGGATCACGTTGCGATCTCCGCCGCTGTGGTGCGATCGTCTTTGATCGTGCCGGCAGTTGAACCGTGGCAATTCTCGTGTATCCTAGTTCCCAGGCTCTGCCTGGGCTCCGCAATTTGTCGAGTTTTAGGTCGGTCAGGTTTGATGATTCTCGTCGGTTTTTATTCGGGCTCGGGCGTTGCACGCGATGGATGATCGACGGCCGCGAGAGCATCCTGGAAGGATGCCAGCCATTAGCCGGCGGTCGAGGCCGCAGGCCGATACCGCCGGTTGAACGATGCGCGGGGTGGTCCGACCCTGGCAGGGGTCGCAGCACGCTGGCACCCTGTCAGGGTGCTACCGTTTTTCATCAACCTTGACGGGGGGTATCGGCCTGACGGCCTCGACCCCCGGCTACCGTCTTGCAACCCTGCCGGGTTCCAGGAAACCCCCATTTCCATGTGGCGATTTCGGGAACAAGAACACGACTAGCAGGCGCAGTCCGCAGGCCGCGTTTTTCGCAGTCCAGGCTCTGCCTGGGAACGAGAGGGAAGACCATGAATCTCGATCAAAAATCTTGTTTAATCACCGGTGGCACAAAAGGGATTGGCGCGGCGACCGCCGTGGCGCTTGCCGAGCAGGGGGCGAATCTGGCGTTGGCGGCGCGGAATATCGATGACGAGGCGCGAGCGCTTGGCAAGCGGATTGAAGCATTTGGCCGGCGGTGTTTGCTCATCGCCGCCGATGTGGGACGGCCGGAGGAGGCGGTGCGGTGCGTCGAGCAAACGGCCGCGGAATTCGGCTCGGTCGATGTGCTGGTTCATTCGGCCGGCGGGCCGGTGCCGGGAGGACTGCTCGAGGTGACGCCCGAGGAATGGATGCGGGCGTTCGACGTCCATGTCCATGCGATTTATCACCTCTGCCGCAGTGCGATTCCGCTGATGCAGAAGAAGCGCGAGGGGGCGATCGTGTTGGTCTCGTCGTCGGCTGGCCGCCGCGGCTGCCCTGGCATCACGGCGTATCAGGTGGTGAAAGGGGCGCTGCCGCAGTTCGCGCAGGCGATGGCCCGGGATTTCGCGGCGGACAATATCCGCGTGAACGTCGTCGCCCCCGGCGTGATTCGCACTCGGTTTCACGAAAAGATGACCGAGGCCACGCGGAAGAACAACCTGGAAAACCGGATCCCGCTTCGCCGCGAAGGAACTTCCGAGCAGGTTGCCACTCTTATCCGCGAACTGGTCACGAATGACTACATCACGGGCGAGACGTTCGGCATCGACGGCGGGCTGACGATGCGGATCGCGTAGTGTACTCCTCACGCTCCGCGCGAGTAGTAACACTCTCCCTCTCCCTTGACGGGAGAGGGCCGGGGTGAGGGTGAAGGACTTCCGGCAGCGCCGCCCATCACCCCCGACCCCTCTCCCGCAAAGGGGAGAGGGGAGAAATCGTTGCAAACGTACTGCGTGAGCACGTCCTGCACGAGAGCGATCTGGGTTTACGCGGCGGACAGTCCCCTTTATGCTGGCGGTAGAATTACGCCGGCAACCCGCCCATCCGCACGACTGTCTGGAACCGCCCGACTATGCCCGCCGCGCCGACGATTCAGCTTTCATTTCCCGAGCCGGACATCGCCCAGCTCACGCTGGATGATCCGAGCAAAGGGGCCAATGTGCTATCGAGCGGCGTGCTCGCGGAATTCGCGGCCCATCTCGATCAGCTCGAAAAGCGTTCGGGGCTGGCGGGGCTGGTGATTCGCTCCGGCAAGCCCGGCTCGTTCATCGCCGGGGCCGATCTGCGCGAGTTCGTGGCCTCACTCGACGCCCCGAAGGACCAAATCGTGGCCATGTGCCATCGTGGGCGGCGGCTGTTCGAGCGGCTCTCGAAAGGCCCGTTCGTCACGGTGGCGGCGATCGACGGCGTTTGCCTCGGCGGCGGAGCGGAGCTGGCAATCTGGTGCGACCGGCGGATCATGGCCGACGATCCCAAGGCCCAGTTCGGCTTTCCCGAAGTGAAACTTGGACTGTATCCGGGCTGGGGAGGCACCGCCCGTGCGTCGCGGATCGTCGGGCTGGCCAACGCGGTCGAGTTGGTCACGAGCGGCGAATCGATCGATGGCCGCGCTGCCGCGCTGATGGAATTGGCGACCGACGTGGTCCCGGCCGATCGGATTGGCGCCGCGGCGATCGCACTGATTCGCGCTGGGCAGCAGGGCAAGCAGTATCTCGAAGATCGCGGGCGCTGGCGACAGCCGATCGAAATCGACGAGACCGAACTGACTTTCTTGGGCGCGACCGCCTCGGCCCTCATCCAGCAGCAAACCAAGGGGCACTATCCGGCGCCGGTGGCCGCGCTCGAGTTGATGCTCGAAGCAGCGTCCCTCGATCTAGACTCGGCCTGCACGAAAGAGGCCGAGGGGATGGCCGAATTGTTCGGTTCCCCCGTGAACCGCGCGCTCATCAATGTGTTCTTCCTCGGCGACCGCAACAAGAAGGACACTGGCATCGCGCGGACCGACATCAAGCCCCGGCCAATCAAGTCGGTCAGCGTCGTCGGGGCGGGAATCATGGGGCGCGGGATCGCCGCCGCCAATCTCAAACGGAACATCCCGGTGCGCATCACCGACGCCGCGGCTGCCGCGCTTGATTCGGGCATCGAGCAAACGCTGGAAGAAGCCTCGTTCGACCGGCAAACCAAGCGGCCCGATCCGAAGCGAGCCGTGCATTTCGCCTCGCTCCTGCACGCCACGACGAGCGACGATGAGCTGGCGGCCAGCGATCTAGCGATCGAGGCGGTGGTCGAAATCCCGGACGTGAAGCGCGCGGTCTTTGCTCGGCTCGAGCCGCGGCTTGGCCCCGAGGCGATCTTGGCGACCAACACCTCCACGATTCCGATCACTCAACTCTCGCAGAAGCTAACCCATCCCGATCGCTTTTGCGGCATCCACTTTTTCAATCCCGTGCGGAAGATGCCGCTGGTCGAGGTGATTCGCGGAGAGCGGACGAGCGACGAGACGGTCGCCACGGCGGTGGCCTATGCCAAGAGCGTCGGCAAGTCGCCTGTGGTGGTGAACGACGGACCCGGCTTTCTCGTGAATCGCCTGCTTTTCTTTTACATGCTCGAGGCCCTGGAGCTGCTTTCGGAAGGGGCCGAGATCAAGGCCATCGAGCGGGCGGCGAAGAGCTTCGGAATGCCGATGGGGCCGCTGGCGCTGTACGACGTGGTGGGCTTCGACACGGCGGTTCTCGCCGGACGCGTGATGTACGACGCGTTTCCCGATCGGATCGTGCTCTCGCCGATTGTTGGGGCGCTGATGAAGGCTGGCCGGTTGGGCCAGAAATCCGGGGCGGGCTTCTTCTCATACGCGCGCGACAAAGAGCGCGGCGAGCCGGACCCGCGTGTGGTGGAAATCCTCGCCCCGTATCTCCGCGAGCAGGATAAGTTCACGCCGGAGCAACTCATTTCGCGGCTGTTTCTGCCAATGCTGCTGGAAGCGACACGCGTATTGCAGGAGGGCCTGGTCCGCGACCCGCGCGATGTCGATCTGGCGCTGATCTACGGCATCGGCTTTCCGCCGTTCAAAGGAGGGCTGCTGTTCTGGGCCGACACGGTCGGCGTCGAACGAATCCTCAAGATGCTCGAACCGCTCCAATCGCTCGGCCCAAGGATGGCGCCGACGGGCTTGCTCCTGGAGATGGCGAAAACGGGACGACGGTTTTACCGGCCGGGCGAGTAGAATCGAAACTGGAGTAATGACGAATGCCTAATGACGAATGTCTAAAGAATGACGAAGCACGAAGCTCGATTTGTCAATTGTCAGTTGTGCATCGTCAGTTGCTAAGCACAACGGACGACGGACCACTTTCGACGTTACATTCGTCATTCGACATTCGTCATTTTCCCCGGAGGGAGTTCGCGTGATTGTCGGCGTCCCGAAGGAAATCAAGCGCGACGAATACCGCGTTGCCATCTTGCCGGTCGGCGTCGAGGAATTGACCCGTGCCAAGCACAAGGTCATCGTGCAGCGCGGGGCGGGAGTCGGCTCGGGGCTTCCCGATCAGCGGTATGAAGAGCAGGGAGCGCGGCTGGTCGATACGGCCGAGGAAGTTTTCGCCGAGGCGGAGATGATCCTCAAGGTGAAAGAGCCGCTCGCCGCGGAACTGCCGCTAATTCGCGCGGGGCAAATCGTATTCACTTATTTTCATTTCGCCGCCGATCGGCATCTTACCGAGGCATTCCTCGCCACTGGGGCGACCGCCGTCGCCTACGAGACGCTCCGCGATGATCAAGGCCGGCTGCCGCTCTTGACCCCGATGAGCGAAGTCGCCGGACGGATGAGCATTCAAGAGGGGGCGAAGTATCTCGAACGCCCGCAGATGGGGCGCGGCATATTGCTCGGCGGCGTGCCCGGCGTCGCCCCTGCCCACATCACGATCCTCGGCGGCGGGATCGTCGGAGCGAACGCCGCGAAAGTGGCCGCCGGCTTCGGGGCCGACATCTGCCTCTTGGACGTCAACATGGATCGGCTCCGCTATCTCGACGACGTGATGCCGGCCAATGTCGATGTGCTGTTCAGCGATCGCCACATCATCCGCGAGCAGTTGGCATTGGCCGATCTCGTGGTCGGCGCCGTGCTCATCCCCGGCGCGAAGGCCCCGCGGCTCATCGAGCGCGACGATTTGAAGCTGATGAAGCCGGGGAGCGTGATTATCGACGTGGCCATCGATCAGGGAGGCTGCGTGGCCACCAGCCGGCCGACCACGCACAGCGAGCCGGTCTATCTCGTCGACGAAGTGCTGCACTATTGCGTCACCAATATGCCCGGCGCAGTCGGTCGCACGAGCACCTATGCCCTGTGCAACGTGACGCTCCCCTGGGCATTGCAAATCGCAAGCCGCGGCTTGATCCGCGCCGCCGAAACCCTCGCGCCGATCGCGCGAGCCATCAACATCATCGACCAAAAAGTGACCAACCGCGCCGTGGCCGAGACCTTCGGCATGACCTACCATCCGCGCTTTCCGCAATGATCCGAGAGTTCAAAGCTGAGATCTCAAGTCTCGGTGGTGGTCCAAAAATGTGTTGTTAGTGCGGTGAGCCGATTCGCCTCAGAAATCAACATGAGCCTGGTCGAAGCGGCACCTTCGCCCGCACCCTGTTCATGCCGCTATCTGGTAGTTCAGTGGCGGTTTCTCCCGATTGATGAAGTGATTCAGCCAAAGCAGACGATCTTTGGCCGAAAACTTCGGCAACGAGAAAAACTTCAACTCCAGATTACTTTCGCATCCGAGTTCCAGCCAACTCGGCAAGAATTGATGATTCGCGTGCTCAAGGTGTAGTCGAATTCTATGGCGAAGGTGCGCTGTCTCGCCCGCGTAAATCGGTCGAACACCACTTTCGTAGAAAGCGTACATCCCCGGAAACTCTGGCAGGTCACCGAGCTTCACGTTGCCGACCTTTCCCGCCATAATCAAGTCGTACGAGGGGGCCAAGGCTTCCTGCGGCGACAAGCGATGTGTCTTTCTTAGATAGAGAGCGCCCATTCTCAGCTTGAATGGCGATTGCTCAGGCGATAGCCGCTGTGCTATCGCGTCAAACTTCGCTCTGAATTCGGAATCGCAAAGGACTCGATCAAGGGTTACGGAATCCCTTCGCTGCAAATACCTGAATGCGATTTCGCTCGCGAAAAGGAAGTCGTCATAGTCAGTAATCTTTGGCTTCTTGGTGGCCGGCGGAAGGACTGCCTTGCCGCTCTTTCGGATGTCAAACAGGATGTGGTTGAGTTCGTAATCACTTTGAGTGAGCCCAACCTTCCGGCACTTGTCCAAAAATCTCTTGTTGAATTCCGGGTCCACGATGACTCTGTCAGACGAATAGCCATCGCACACTTGCCGATATGCCTCGACGATTAGAGAAGTTGTAAGATCGGCCGCATCTTTCAGCCGGACAGACAGCTTCGTAAGAGCAAGCTGATTTAGGCTAACGCCCTCTTCACTGGCCTCGACTTCGAGAACTGAGTGAATCGTCTTTGGTACTCGCACAATGAATTTGCCGCTCTTCTTTGGGGCGGCACCGTCCGCAACTCCAAATCGCTTAATCAGACTGAGAAAGATCTCATTGACCTCTGCGTATTGAACCATGTCATAAAACGACTGACGTTCTGTCATCCTTGGGAAGGTCTTTGCAACATAGCCGTCATCCTGAGAGAACATTTGATTTGAGAATTCGGTCCACGACTTTGCTCGCCGCGCCAACTGACGCGCGTGGTCAATGATCTGATTGGCTTTTTCTTCGATTGACATGGTTCACCTTTCCTCAACTCGTTAGTCTTCTTCGCGCCCGCTCTCAACGTCGATGATTTCCACCGATGGCGCAGGAGCGTCAAAATACATAGCGTGCTGTCCGAGCCTCTTTCCGATTGCGATCACGACTTCCCTCAACTCTGGGATTTGTTTCGGCAGAACAGTCACTTCGATTTCGTGTGTTTCTTCCACCTGGCCGTGCCACGATCCCTCGGTCGGCGAAAGCATTTTGTAACCGCCGAAACGACGATCTAATGCCATTTTTATTTCGAGCATCACCTCCGGTTCGACTAACCTGCCGTCGTTGTATCTGACAGGGACCAGGAATCGACAGCGTGACTTAGCCATGCCAATAATGATATCGCCTGTAGTATCATAGTCAATACAGTTTCTTCCGGCCTAATTCAAATGCGCGGCGCAAATCATTTGATGCAAATATGTTACGTATTTACAACCTGGTCGGTTGAGCGTATCATTTCGCTGGCGATCCACCCTCATATTCATTACCACGGAGAGCCAAATGGCGATTCGTCCCCCAGTTAAGTGGCATGGCGGCAAACGTTACCTTGCAATCAGGATCATTGAGAACTTCCCGGCTCATCGCGTTTATTTAGAGCCCTTTGGCGGCGGCGCATCGGTCTTGCTCAACAAGGCTCCCGTCGAAGTCGAGACTTACAACGATCTCGATTTGCGGATTTCCCGACTCTTCCGCGTTCTGCGGGATCGCGGAGAAGAGTTTCTCGCGAAGGTCCGACTGATCCCGTACTCACAGGTGGAATTCGACGGCGCGGCGACTTATCCACAGAGTGCTGCCGAGGCGGAAATGGCCGTTTGCGACTTTGTTCGTTGGCGGCAGTCCTTCGGAGGAAAGGGCCGAAACTGGAGTTACACCACTGGTCGCGCGAGAGGAGGCATGGCTGGCGACGTAAACGCGTGGTGGACCGCGATCGAAATGCTGCCGCAAATCATTGATCGTTTAAGGCGAGTCCAAATCATCTGCCAGTCAGCGTTCGACGCAATCCCTCGTTTCGATCACAAGGATGGGCTGATTTACTGCGACC
>DASZFO010000361.1 GCA_035939775.1 Pirellulales bacterium
GACAGGCTAGCCTGTCCCTCTCCGACTCTCCGTCCGTTCTTGTTTCCGTGACCTATTCTCCGTAGTCCTGCTTCGACCATTCCTGGCCCTCGTTGAGGTGGGCCGATTGCGGTTTGCCGGATTTCTCGAAGGTGATTTCGAGCTGTTTTTTCCAGCCGGGGGTCGGATCGGCGCCGAGAAAGCTGATGTTGGCCTGCACCGCGTCTCCGCGAGCGACGGCTGCCTGAATGCGCTCGGTGACGTCCGCCCAATTTTTGCCGCCGTCCCAGCGCGCTGAAATGATCGTGGGCAGATTGGCGGGTTGGGGTGCCGGGGACTCGAAGACCGCCTCACCCGCGAGCATCCGCAGCCGAACGGAATGAAACGTCACACGGCTCTTCCATGCCCCCAGACCAAGTTGCCGCGGATTGGGCAACGACCAGCGCTCGGGGATGCTTAGCGCGGCGAGCTTTCCTTGCCACCGCAAATATGGCTTTCCGTCGAGCGAAACTTCGATGCTTGCCATCTCGTCCTTGAGGAGCCGCACACCGATGAGCAGCTTGTAACGATGGCCGTTCTCGAGCGAACCCGGTAGCGTTCCGGTCGGGTTCCGATTGTCCGTGATGCCATGTCCATCGATCTTCTCGATGCCGCTGACCTTCCCATCCGAGGCGCTTAAGCTCACCATGCATCCCTGCGAACCAACCGGAATAATCGTGTTGACATCGCTCGATCCATCTGTCCGGGTAAAACCCACTTCGAGTTCGTAACTGCCGTCGATCGAGGCGGGGAGCCTGATCCGGCAATACCGTTTGGCTTCGCTGGAAATCTCATCGCCGCTCCGCACCCAGTTTCCGTTTATGGCATCCTTTGCGGTGTCGACCATCCGCAACAGGTCGACCCACTGTCCGCGCGAGAATTGAACGGGCGAATGAGTGCGGGAGTCGGAGCCGGACTTGACGCCCGGCGTCTTGATGATTTCCGGCACGGCGGATTTGGCAACGGCTCGTCCCGCGATTAGTTTTAGCCGCATCGAATGAAATGTGACGCGCGTATTCCAGGTGCCCAAGCCGAGTTCTCGCGAATCCGGCAAACGCCACGCCTCATCGAGCGCCAACGATGTCGGATTGCCTTCCCAATGGGGCAAGTAAGGTATTCCGTCAAGGGATACATCGACGCTGGCGTGTTCATGTTGTGTTTGACGGACATTGACGAGCAGCCGATAGCGATGGCCGTTGACAATCGTTCCCGGCCGGACAGTAGTTGGATTGCCGTCGTCCCACGGCCTCTTTCCGTCGACGCGATCCAGACCGCGTACGGCGCCATGATCCATGCTCAGCAGAATCGCGCATTGCCTGTCGCCGACGGTAAAGATGGTGTTGACGTCGGCATCTCCGTCAGTGCGAGTAAACTCCACTTCGAGATCGTAGCTGCCGTCAGCGATGACGGGGACCTCGACACGCGCCTCGCCCTCCGGCTCGCATGAAATCTCGGCGCCATTGCGTGACCAGTTTCCTTTCACCGTATGCTTAGTGACGTCAGCCAACTTCAGCACCTCGACCCATTGCCCGCGCGGGAATTGGAGCTGCGAGCCGGTCGAGGTGTTGAGCGGCGATTTGCTCCCCGAATCCTTTTTTAAAGAAGTCACGGCGAATGACCTCACGTCGACGTTGGAATCAACCGCGTGAACGGCGACGCGGCCTTTAGCGGAGAGATTGTTGTTTCGCCTTTCCGCGAAGACGGCCTTGCGATTGATCCAGATTCCTATGCCGTCGTCGGCAATTCGCCAGCGCAACGAGTACCACTTGTTTGGAACCAGCGGCGGGATGGCGGCCGTCACTAGGCTGCCGCTTTCCACTTTGTCATTGCCGTCGGGTCTGTTGATCCTCAGTTCGCCAGGCTTCCGTTCCCAGTTAAAAATCACGGACGAACCACGTGGACCGTAAATCCGAATGTTGTTCCTTTCGGTTCGAGCGACAACCGCAACCTCGATCGGTCCGGCGTAACCGTCCTTGGTTATGACCTCGTTTTCGGTTGGGGTAAGTCGAACAATTCCGTTCAGCAGTTTCGCTCGTCCAAGATCGAATTTGTCCCACGAGCCGGGAACGATGGCAGTTTGTTGTGAGCGTTGTTCATTGCCGGCGTCGATCTCCGCGAGCCGCTTTTCGATCGTCGTTTTCTTCAAGCTGGGTTGCAGGTTGGGGAGCATCAGGCGATAGATTTCGGCGGCGTGAACGCGGGCGGAGTCGCGCGGGAGGCCGGTTTCCTTTTGCGACTGGTCCCACCAGCCGTCGGCCAATTGAAGTTGGTAGTTCAACTCCAAGTTGACCGCCAGTTCCTGCTTGGCCAGCGACTTGAACGGCCCGTCGGGACCCTTGGCCAACAGCGGCAGCCCGCGGTCCCAATCGCTCTTGTACAGGCAATACCAGCGGCCCATGGTCAGATTCGCGTCGGGGTTGTCGGCGTCCTTTTCGAGGACCATCTCGGCCTCGAGCGCGCCGGCCGACGCCGTTTGCAGCAAGAGAATCTCATGGCGGCGTTCGGCGATTTGCTTGCGCAACCGAGGGTCGGCCGACGGCTTGGCGGCGACCGCGCTGACGGCCTCGGCGATCGCCAGGGCCGTATCGTAGCGCTCGTCGGCCAGGGCCTGATCGATGAGCTGCTCGGCAGCCGCGGCCACGGCCGCCACTTGCTCGGCCGTCGTTGCCGATTTGACCGAGACTTCAACCAGCTTTTGCTTCATCTCGAAGGGATCGACTTCGTAAGCGGCGTCGAGGAGATCGGTTCCGTGGAGCGCGGAATTCAAGTCCCCGGCCCCGGCCGACAAACCGACCGCCCTTACCAGCAGCATGTAGCGTTCGGCGGGCGAATTCCCAGCTCCGTCGGCCAGATTATAGAACTGCTCGGCCAAGGCCCGCTCTTTTTCAGCCGAGTGCGCAACCTTGTACGTTTCGTCCAGTTGTTTGCCGATCCGCTGCTGCTCGGCGTCGGAAGGGACCGGGAGCTTTTTCGTCGCGTCGGCTTCGGACGCCACGGTCGAACTATCGGCGGTGTCTGACACCGGCGGGGCGACCGAAGAAGGCGGGCCGCCGGTTGTGGCGATCACTTCCTGTCGCTTCCAAATCGGCTTCATCTTCTCGATCGCCTGCGAACTGATTGCAAGTTTTTGGTCGATCGTCTGAAAGCCATTCCGTACGATTCGCAGCTCGTGCGGCCCCGGCTTCAAGAAGAGTTCGAGCGGCAGCGCGTCGTCGAGCGGCGTCTCTTTACCATCGATGGTTAATTGCGCGCCTTGTCGATCGCCGACTGGCCAATCGAGGACCAATGTTCCGTCGCGCTCAATCGGCACGGCGGCCTGTTGAACCGCAGCCGCTGGCTTCCAGTTCGGTGAAATCGCCTGTTCCCCGCCCGCCTCCAGCGTGACGGTCGTCTCCAGCTTGTATGTACCGCGCGAACCGACGATATGGTGATCGCCCGGCGGCACGCGATACTCCCACGGACCGTTGGCGGGAATTGTCACCGGCTGGCCGTCGATTGTGAGCCTTGCGCCAGCCCGATCGGCGGAGGGCCAATCGAATGTCAGCGCGGCATCCGGGTTGGCTTTCAGGACGTAGAACACGACGCCGGCGGCTGGGACCATCACCAGGGCTGCGATGATGCAAATGTAGATTAGCCGATTGTTCGCGGCCCGCCGTGCAGTAGCCGATCGAATCGATTGGCCGCTCGTCTTGCGAGGCCGGCTGTCCGCGTTGCCGATCAATTGGTCCCAGTCGGATGCCGGCGGCGGTGCTTGCGGGTTTGTCGCTGTGATCGGTTGGGCAACCGGCAAGTTGACGATCGGACCAGCCCTGGCATGAGGCGGCGCGGCAGCAGCGGCAAGCGCGGCCCGCAATTGCTGATCGTAGGCGGCCTTCGTCTGAGGATTGAGCAAGCAAACCCGCGCGGCCGACAGTTCGTTGAGCAACTGCTGGGAGAGCCGCGCGTTCTTACCGGACTGCAACGTGCGCAGATGCGCCATTTGTCGATCGGCGGCGCTCTCGATCACATCCGGATTCGTCTCGAAAACGCGAATACCCAGCAACCGATAGCGATTGGCCGGCTGTTCCTCGGGTGGAATCCCAAGCCAGACATGGTAGGGATCAAACGCATCCGGCATCGCATCGCTCCAAGCGAATCGGCGGCTGTCAAAGGTCGCCCAGAATCCGCCAAGGTGGGGGACTTCATTATGCCGAAATGAAATCCGAGCGGCAAGCCATCGCGCGATGCCCGCGACGACTCATCGACGACGGCGATGCCTGACCGCAATGCGACGCGGCGGCGGTAATTCGCCGCCGGTCGCAGTCGCTACAAGAATTCCCATTGCCACGACCCTTCCCCCTGCCTCCTGGCAACTGCCCACTACTCTAGGTCCAGTCGATTCAGCAGCTCTGACCGCCATGACCCAATCGCCACTTGGGCTCCGTATTTAACGGTTGCTCCGGCTCGCGGGCTCCCGCAG
The DNA here is from genome assembly GCA_035939775.1 of Pirellulales bacterium. NCBI lineage: Bacteria > Pseudomonadati > Planctomycetota > Planctomycetia > Pirellulales > Pirellulales bacterium. The sequence continues at coordinate 4,478 of DASZFO010000361.1, forward strand.
CCTGTTTTCAACCCCACCAAGGAATGATCTATCCTTGACACATGCGACAGGACCAATCGTCGGACTTAAAAGGGGATTCACATGATTCAGTTCAGCAAGGCCCTCCCTCGTTTCCTGCTCTCGGCGCTTGCGCTGATCGCCTGCGGATGCTCGGCCGAAGAGGCGAGTCCGGGGCAAGCAGACCAAATCAACTTAAGCGGCTTGAACGGCAAGTTGGTGCTCACCGGCTCCAGCACGATGTTCCCGCTGATTCAGGAAATTGCTCGGCGGTTCGAAGCGCAGCACCCTGAGGTCCATTTCGAAATTCAGATGGGGGGTTCTCTCCGCGGGATCAGTGACGCGCGGCAGCGGAAGGCCGATATCGGCATGTCGTCGCGGGCGCTTAATGACAACGAACACGAACTGTTCGCGTATCCGATCGCTCGCGACGGCGTCTGCTTCATCGTTCATGCAGACAATCCGGTTCAGAGCCTCACCGACCGGCAACTCGCCGACATATACCGTGGCAAAGTGACGAATTGGAAGGACGTGGGAGGCAAGAACTCCACGGTCACCGTAATCAGCCGCACGGAAACCCGCAGCGAGCTAGAGCTAGTCGAAAACAGCCTCCACATCAACCGTCGCGAAATCAAGGCCCAATCGCTCGCCGGCGATAATCCAGTGGCGATCGACGCGGTGGCAAAGGACCCGAATGCGATCGTTTTCGTTTCGGTCGGCGAGGCGGAAAGATGCAAAAAAGCGGGCGCTCCGCTCAAGCTGCTGCCGGCGGACGGGATCGCGGCCACGGAGGGAAACGTCCGCTCGGGCAGTTTTCCTCTTTCGCGCTCTCTCGTCTTGGTGACATCGGATTTCCCGGCCGGATTGAAAAAGGCGTTTATCGACTTTGCGCTTTCGCCACAGATGACCGACTTGATTCGGAAGTACAGCTTTGTTCCTTTCGTCGATTGACCGTCCGCGGGGGGCATTCACCGCCAAATCTCGAAGGCGGTAGTCGCACAACCCACGTTCGCATTGGAGCATCAAATGTTCGACTGGCTCAACAAGCTCAGTTTGCGAGCAAAGCTGCTTGGCGGCTTCGCCATCGTGGTCGGCCTGATGGCCACCGCCTGCATCGTGGCATTGGTCAGTCAGAGCTGGACTCAACGGGCGATCGATCGGTTTCTCGACGTCGACGACGTCGTCGAAAGCCTCAGCGCGCAGAGCGGCGCGGCCATGCTCAAGGCGCGACAGCACGAAAAGGATTTCCTCCTGCATTACCGATTGCTTGGTCAACGCGAGGCAACGGCCCGATACATGGCCCTGCTCGGGATGGAAGTGACGACCATTCACCAAAACATGGCTCGGATTCGACCATCGGTCCAAGATCCGGCGGTGAAGGAGCAGACCCGTCAGATCGACCTGGCCCTCGACCGATATCAGGACGGGGTGACGCGGTTTAGCAAGCAAATCGGTGGAGAGGGCCAAGCCGAGGTCGGACTCGAAGGCGCCTTGCGGCGCAAACTCCGTTCGATTGAAGTTACCGTCCGAGGAGAGAGCTTGCCCGAACTCGTCGTCGATCTTCTTGCCATCCAGGGCGAGGAAACGGACTACTTGTTGCGCGGACTCGATCGAGACACGGCGCCGATGCACCGAGCTGCGGACCTATTCAAGCTCGACGTGGCTCGCGCCGCGCTCGCGGACGAGACGAAATCGCAACTCCAGGCCCGGATCGACGAATATCTGACGCTGTTCGATAACGACGCGAAGATCGCGGCCCTCGTGGAAAAATATCGGTCCGACGCAAACATTGTCGAGCCGCTCTTGGAAGCCCTCCAGACTCGCGTACGAAACGATCAGATCCTGACCCGTGATCGGGTGAACGCGGCGGTCCAGGCAAGCCATTGGGTCCTGATGAGCGTCGGCGGGGTCGCAATCGGTCTGGGGCTGGTCGTGGCGCAACGCTGTACGCGCAGCATTACGCAAGGCGTGGGCGAGTGCTTGACCTTCGCCGAGAAGCTGGCCCGAGGTCATATGGAAACTCGGCTCAGCGTGCGCGGCCGGGACGAGTTTGGCACGATGGCGGTCGCGCTCAACGGAATGGCCGACGCGATGGCCGGCGCTCAACGGGCCCTGCAAACCGAACTTGACGAACGCCAACGCACCAATCGGATATTGAAGCAGGAAATCGAAGACCGCATCCGGGCTGAGCAGGAACTCGAGGCCGCCCATCAGCAGTTAATGGTCGCCTCGAGAAGGGCCGGAATGGCCGAGATCGCCAGCGGAGTGCTGCACAACGTGGGCAACGTCCTCAACAGCGTCAACGTCTCCGCCACTTTGGTCCTCGATCGGCTCCAGCAGTCCAAGGTCGATCAACTCACGCGGGTCTCAGGACTCATCGAGCAGCACCAGGCCGATCTGGGGCAGTTCATTACCTTGGATCCGAAGGGGAAGCAAGTCCCCGGTTTCTTGAAGCTCCTCGCGGGCCATTTGACCGAGGAACGTGCTCAGATGCTCGAAGAGCTGAATTCCCTGCACTCCAAGGTCGAGCATATCAAGACGATCGTGGCCACGCAGCAATCGTATGCCGGCGTCTCGGGAGTCATCGAGCCGATCGACCTGCACACGTTGCTCGACGACGCGATCAAGATGAACTCCTCGTCGTTCGAGCGGCACGGCATCGCGGTCCAGCGCGAATACGCTGAGCTGCCCAAGCTGTTGCTCGACAAGCAGAAACTGCTGCAAATCCTGGTGAATTTGGTGAAGAACGCCAAGGACGCCATGCTGGAGCCGGGTCAGGGAGAGCACCGACTCGACATCAGCACGCGGCTGGTCGACGAAGACCGCCTCCAGATCGTTCTCACCGACACGGGAGTAGGAATTCCGCCGGAGAACCTGTTGCGGATCTTCTCGCACGGCTTCACGACCAAGAAAACGGGCCACGGCTTCGGCCTGCACAGTTGCGCCAACGCCGCCAAGGAGATGGGGGGCTCGCTCCAGGCCGAAAGCGATGGACCGGGAACCGGCGCCACCTTTACCCTCGAACTACCCTTTCAGCCCGCGGAGGAGCCCGCATGTTGCACGACCTGATCCCGCGAATCCTGGTGATCGACGATCAAGAGTCGATCCATGAGGATTATCAGAAAATCATCGGCCCCCGGCAGTTCAGCTCGTCGGCGCTCTCCGAGGCCGTCAACGAACTCTTCGGCGAGCAACCGCTCGTCACGCCGTCCGACGACGTCAACCGTTACGAAATCGACTCCGCCTATCAAGGCGAAGAAGGACTCCGCCGCGTACAGCAAGCGTTGCAAGAAGGGCGGCCCTATTCCGTCGCGTTCGTCGATATTCGAATGCCGCCGGGATGGGACGGCGTCGAGACGGTCTCACGAATTTGGGAGATCGATCCGGAGCTGCTCGTCGTGCTGTGCACGGCCTATTCGGATTATTCCTGGGAGGAGATGGTCCGGCGGCTCGGCCGCACCGACCGTTTCCTGATTCTGAAGAAGCCGTTCGAAAACATCGAAGTCCGCCAATTGGCCATGTCGCTCAGCGAAAAGTGGCGCGTTGCCCGCACCGACATGCTGACCGGATTGCTCAATCGTCGATCGTTTAACGAGCACCTCGAGCGGGAGTGGAATCGTTCGGCGCGCCAGGGCCATCCGCTCTCCTGCGTGTTGCTGGACATCGACTTCTTCAAACGGATTAACGACGAACACGGCCACCACGAAGGCGACGCTGCCTTGAAACTCGTCGCAAACGTCCTTGGTGAGCAAAGCCGGGCGGGAGATTTCGTCTGCCGTTACGGCGGCGAGGAATTCTGCGTGCTGCTGCCCGACACGAACGAAGAGGGAGCCACGATTTGGGCCGAGCGGGCTCGCACGGCGCTCGCCGGCGCCGGTTTCACGGCGGCGGGCCGAATCGTGCGGCTCTCGGCCAGCTTCGGCGTGGCCCAACGCGCCGACGAAATTGCCGGGCCTCACGAGCTGCTCCACCGGGCCGACCAGGCCATGTTGGTCGCCAAGCAATCCGGCCGCAATCGAACCGTCCGGTTTACCTCGCTGGCCAGTCCGATCGCCGCGGGATTGGCCGAAATGCCGATCGCCCTCAATCTTTTCCAGGGCGTACTTGCCCGCCAAGTGATGACCTCGCCGGTCTTATGCCTGCGAAACGACTCGACCGCGGGGGAGGCGGCCAACCATTTTCTCGAAACGCGCGTCAACGCGGCGCCGGTGATCGACGCGGCGGGGAAACTGATCGGCATCCTGTCGGAAAAGGACGTCATGTGGACGATGCTTTGGACCGACTCCTGGACCAAGCCCATTGCGGAGATCATGCAGACCACGGTCGTGTCGTACGCCGAAGACACCCCGATCCAGGCGATCTTCGATTTCTTGTGCCGAGTGACGATCCGCCGCGTGGTCGTCGTTCGCGACGGCCAGCCGACCGGAGTCATCAGCCGCGCGAGCTTGCTGCGGTGGTTTACCAATTGGGTCGCTAGTCATCACGGCCACGTTTCGGAGGGCGATGGAAATGGTGGCGGCGGTCCCGCCGACCGGGCGCGTCCGCGGATGACTGAGGCCGCCGAATCGCTGGTGCAACTCGCCCAGAGGCTGTTATGCGAGCTGAGCGATGAGGAGCAAGACGATCTCGCGTCTCCGGTCGTCGAGGGCGTTTCGAAAATGCAGGAGTTGATGAACGACCTCTTGGCCTATTCCAGGCACGTCCACCGGATCGCGGTTCCCGAAGCTCAGGCGTGCTAATCCGTCAACGATTCGACGAGAGAGGGAATTGCCCCATGACGGGTAAGAAGAATCGCCGCATTCTGATCGTCGACGACAACGTGGCGATCCATGAGGACTTTCGCAAGGTGATCGGGACCGACGACGACGGCGCCAGCACGGTCGATCAATCCGCCGCCGCGCTGTTTGGCGAGCCGGTCGTGGCAGCGTCGCGCCCCTTGGCGAGCTATGATCTCGACTCCGCTTATCAGGGGCAAGAGGCCCTGGCGCGCGTCGAGCAAAGTCTGCGCGAGAACCGGCCTTACGCCATGGCGTTTGTCGACGTCCGCATGCCTCCGGGCTGGGACGGCGTGGAAACGGTCCGCCGCATTTGGGAAGTCGACCCCGATTTGCAGGTCGTCATTTGCACGGCATACTCCGACTACTCATGGGGAGAGATGACGCAAGTGCTCGGAGAAACCGATCGCTTGCTGCTCTTGAAGAAGCCGTTCGACAATGTGGAGGTTCGCCAAGTGGCCTCCGCTTTGACCGAGAAATGGCAACTGGCCCGCAATGCGCGGCAGTCGGTCGACCAATTGCGGCGGCTGGTCGAGGAGCAAACGGCGAGCTTGCAACAAGCCAACCAAAAGCTGCTGCAGGTTCAAAAGTTAGAGGCCGTTGGCCAACTGGCCGCGGGAATCGCCGACGAAATCAACACTCCCACGCAAGACCTGGGCGATAACGCGCACTTTCTGAAGGGCGCCTTTCGCGATCTGGAAACGGTCCTCGACGAATGCGATCGGCTGGTGCAAGCAGCCAAGTCCGACTCGCTCTCCGCAGAAATCGCGGCGGAATTCGAGCGCGCGGTCGCTCGGACCGATCTGAGTTATCTTCGCGAGGAAATCCCGAAGGCTATCGACCAATCGCTGGACGGGATCAATCGCGTCGCGGAAATCGTCCGTTCGATAAACCGTTAGTTCCAAACCGAGAACAGCGCCCGGTCAAGAAAGGCTCGCCAGGCGCGGTCGCGGGCTTCCTGCAGGGCCTGCTGATACGCGGCTTGATGCAGGAAGCTACTGGGATTGGCGGCTGTTGCTTGAGGATTTGGGCAAAATGCAAAGCCCGCGGGAATGGCAGGGGCCTGCGGCTCGGTTGTTGATGGTTCAAGTTGCTGACCGATGCGATTATGCGCCATGACCGTTCTCCCTCGTAACTTCGGTCGCCGTTTAAGTGCTGCAACCGAATCGCAACCAATTTGATCGCCTTAATCCATATCGTAGCGAGCGACGATTTGTTACAAGTCAACTCCGCTGCTAGCAGAGGAATTTCTGCGCGCCGCCCGGAATAACCGCCACGGGCCGCAATTCTTATTGCAATTTTTCGGACGATCTCTCTATATTGGCCACATTGGATAGCCGACCCGCGTTACCGGGAGGCATTTTTTTCGACCGGCGTCGCTGACTGGAGACCCAGAAGTGCGCTGACATGGACGGTCGGTCCGTTCTCCGCTGGTTCAAGGGAGGAACCGTCTCGCCAGACGTGCTTGCTTATCAGTCGGCGATCAACCGGATCCGACTACTGAAAGGAGTGTGGTCAATGTCGTCT
>DASZFO010000362.1 GCA_035939775.1 Pirellulales bacterium
CGTGCCCAATAGGCCCATCAGCGGTGTTACCGTCACGGCGAGCACGAGCGGACGGACGTTGTAATTCAGCTTCCAGCTTTCGCGCGAGATCGAGTCCGCCACGGCCCGCTCCACTTCGTCCGTCGGCCGGCCGGTTTTGAGCAACATCGCCCGCACGACATTCGCCGCCGAAGACGGACACTGCTGGCAGAGGCGATAGGCCTTCCGCGGATCGAAGCCACCGGGGGACGCGGCCAGCGCGCTCAAGCCTTTGACAAGCTTGCGCGGAACCACTTTCTTGCGCCGCAGGCCGATCGCCCGCTCGATCGAGAATGCGACAACGACCAGCGACATGAACGTGATCGGGTACATCAAGATGCCGCCCTTTTGGAACATCTCCCACGGATCGATCGTCGGCATCGAGGGCACGTCGGCCGCTTTCTTCTCGGGCTTGGGCGCCGAACTCGGAGCGGCGCTGAATGCTTTGTCAAACGCTTTGTCCGCCGCGCTCGGGTCAGAGCCTTTGTCGGCGGCCGTCTTTTCGGCGGGCGGTTTGGCGTCAGCTTGAACATCGGCCTTTGGCGGGCTATCGGCCGCGAAGCTGGCTCGCCCAAGGTCAAGCGCGGCCCAAACGAGCGCGCAAAGTGACGCGGCGACGAAGAGCCGAGGCGCAATCCTCGGCCGATTGAGCGGGTTCATAGGGACTCTCCAAGAAAGTTCAGCCCGCGGCTGAAATCAGGGGTAGGACGCTCTGTTCCGATAAACTGTCGCGCGGTCAACGGCGTGCGATCAACTCATCCGCCGAGCTGTTTCAATCGCTCCTTGGCCGACGCTGCTTTGTCATTGTCAGGATACTTGGTCAGCAATTCGTTGTACAATTTCTTGGCTTGTTCGGCATTCTTGAGGACCTCGAAGCAGCGGGCCGCCTCGTAAGTGGCGTTGGCCTGCCACGTTTTATACGGGGCTGGGGCCTGCGTGTCGCCGTAGCCGTAGATCACCTTGAAATAGTTGCGGATCGCTTCCTTGTGATTCGCTTGTGCGAACAAAACCTCGCCCATCATGAATCGCGCGCGTGTGCCGACGACGGCGTCAGTCTTGTCGGCCACCGCTTCGTAGAGCTTGAGCGCGTCGCTCAACTGATCGAGGTTCTGTTTCGCCCAACCCTCTTCATACATCGCCTCGACGACGTGCGGCGAATCGGGGAACTCTTTCTGGAGCCGCGTGAGCAGCTTGACGCTCTCCTCCCAGCGCTTCAGTTGCGCGGCGGACTGTCCGGCGTGCAGAAGGGCCAGCGCGGTGAAATCGGCCGACGAGGGTTTCGTTCCCAATGCCTTCTCGAGCGCGGCCAGCGCGGGCACGTATTGCTCCTGTTTGAACAGCGACTCGCCGATCATGAATGCCGCGTCGGCCGCAAGCGCGCCGCTCGGATAGTTTGCCAATTGAGAGTCAAAGGCTTGCTTTGCTTTGGAATAATCCTGCTCTTGGAAATAGGCCCAGCCGAGCTTGTGGCTGGCCTTTTCTGCCTGCTCTCCGTTGCCGGCCTTGGTGGCGGCCGCGTAATAGGCCGAGGCGGCCGCCTTGTAGTCCTTCTTCTGATGATACTGGTATTCGCCGACGTTGAACCAACTTTCGGGCGCCAGCGCGCTATCGCCATGTTCGCGGGCCAGCTTGCCGAACGCTTCCGCCGCGCCCTCCTCTTGTCCTGCCGATTTGCGGCTCCAGGCCAATTCGTAAAGCGCCTTGTCGATCCCCGAATAACTCGGATCGGCATCCAACAGAGACTGGAACGACTTGGCCGCGTCGGGGAATCGCTGCGCGCCCTCCTGAGCAAGCCCCAGCACATAGAGCGCGTCGCTCCGCTCGGCCGATTTGGGATCGGCCGTCAAGAATGCTTCCGCGTCTTCGATCGCACCGGCATATTCCTTGAGTTGCTGGCGAGCGGCGGCGCGGCCATAGCGAGCCCGCGTCGCCGCCGGCTGCCCGCCGTATTTCTCGACGGCTGTGGAAAAGGTTTTCGCGGCAGCCGCGAAGTCGGACTTGTTGATCTGCGACCAACCCAAGCCCACGAGCGCGCTAGGCACAAGTGGGCTTGAACCGGCGTGGTCGATCACCCACTGATAATCGCTCGCCGCGCCGGAATAATCTCCCGACTCGAATTTCCACTCTCCCGATCGGAAATGGGCTCGATCGGCCAACTTGCTATTGCCGAACTCGGCGATCACGCGTTCGATCGTTCCCTTCGCGGCGGCGCGATCATTCGCGCCGCGCTGGGCGATTGCCAGTGCCAGCAGGGTTTCATCGGTCTCGGGGCCTTTCGGCTGCGCGGCGAGCGACGCCTTCAGCGCCTGCACCGCTTCGCCGAAGTGCTTGAGTTCCAATTCGCTACTCCCCACGAGGAACTGCGCTTCAGCTTGCCGATCCGCGGTCTTCAACTTCGTCAACTGCGGCTTGAGATAGGAGATCACATCGGCATACTTCTTCTGCATATAGCGAGCCAGTGCTCGGCGCACCAGCCAATTCTCGGCATAGACGTGGCTGGGAAACTCCTCCAACAGCGCCTGATAGCGCCGCTCGGCGTCCGCGTGATTGCCCGCGAGCAGTTGAGCTTCCGCGATGTCGTAAAGTGCATCGGCCTTGTCCATCATCAGATCGGCGCGCCGCGGACTTTTTGCGGCGAGCGGGAGTGCCTTCTCGACCGCGGCCAAAGCCTCCGTCGGTTGCTTTTCCTTCAACCAGCTTCGGGCGATCCAATGGGATGCCTCGGCCGCCTGATCTCCGCCGCCAGAGAGCACTTTGCCGAACCAGTTGCGGGCCTCCGGCTGATTTCCGGCAAGGTAGTAGCAGTTCCCCGCCGCGAGCGTCGCCGCGCCGATGTAAGTCGATCTGGGAAACTTCGTCGGCAGCGAGGCATAGCAGGCCGCCGCGTCGGCGTATTTCTTTTCGCCGGCGAGCGCTGCCCCGAGCCGGAGCGTCGCATAGTCGGCGAGCGGAGAATCCTGCTGCTTCAGCGCGGCGGAGAACAGGTTTTCGGCGTCGGCAAACCGGCCGGTCTCCAAGAGCGTGTCCCCCTTGCGCATTTTCACTTCGCCGACCAACTCGCTTTGCGGGAAGTCCTTGAGCAACGTATCGAACGTCGCGCCGGCTTCGGTCTGCTGGCCGAGTTCCTGCTCGGCGATGCCGAGGTTGTAAAGCCCACGAGCCCGCGCCGCGCTGCCGGCATGTTTGGCGGCCAATTCGCTCCAGGCTTTGATCGCCTCGGCCTTCTTGCCGGAGGCGTAGAGCGATTCGCCGCGGTACAGCAGCGCCTCGGGCAATTGCGGCGAGTTCGGAAACTTCGCGATCAATTGGCCGAATGCCTCGGCCGCCTTGGGATGCAGTTCGGCGCGGCCGGCCTGCGCGAGGTTGTAGTCGGCCAGCCCGAGATTGAAGTATGCCTTGTCGATCTGCTCGAACTTCGGATACTTAGCCACCACTTTTTCAAAGGCCTCGCGGGCTTTGTCGTACTGCTTGTCCTTTTGGCTCAAGTAGCAAACGCCAGCATAGAATTGGGCCTGCGCGGCCAGCGGATCATCGGGAAACTTTTGCAGGAATTTCTCCCACTCGTCGACCGCCAAATCATACGCGCCCCCTTTGTGCATCGCCACCGCGCCGTCGAACTGCCGTCTCGCCGCATCGGACGACTGCGGGCCGGCAGTGCTATCGGCGGCGATCGCGAATGCCGCACTGGAAAGAAGAATCGAAGCGGACAGAAGCCAACGAATCGCCGATGTGATCTTCATCGCTCTACCATTTCTCTGATTCCGCGACCGACCCTCTGACGCCGCCAGAACCGACGCTCGCCCTCGATCCGCGCCCGGCGGACGGCGCCCCGTCATTCTATCGCTCCGGCAAGCCGGATGTAAGGATTTGACCATACGCGGCCGGCCAGTGATGCTTATGATGCTGCCATTCGCGAGCCAGGCGGCGCGTAGCCGTGGCCGACGCTGCCAGAGGCGACGAGGATGCTGGCAGTATCCGCCACAATCGCAGCGACGCCGCCGACACAACGCGTCCGTGTTCGACTATGCTCCAACCCGCTCTTTGGCACTGGATCGCGTTCGTCGGATTCATCCTGGCGATGCTGGCGTTCGATCTGCTGGTGCTCAGCCGCGGGGCGCACGAGCCGACTTTTCGCCAGAGCGTCGGTTGGGCCGCGTTCTGGACCGGGCTGGCGATCAGCTTTAACGGGCTGATCTGGTACGCCGCGGGCGTCGAGGCGGCTGCGCGGTTTCTCGCCGGATATCTCGTCGAATGGTCGCTGTCGCTCGACAACGTGTTCGTGTTCATCGTGATCTTCGCTTACTTTCAAGTGCCGCGCGGGCATCAGCATCGCGTGCTGTTCTGGGGAATTTTGGGGGCGATCGTGATGCGGCTCCTTTTCGTCGTGGCGGGAATGGAGTTGATTGCCGCGGCCGATTGGGTGCTGCCGCTGTTTGGAGTGTTGATCGTTTATCTGGGCGTGAAGCTGGCGGCTCAGGGAGAGCCGCAGGTCGAGCCGGAAAGGAACCTGGTGCTGCGGGCCGCGCGGCGAGTATTTCGGGTCGCCCAAGGGGACCACGGCGGGCGGTTCTTTGTTCGTGATGAGGCCGGCCGCCGCCGAGCGACTGCACTGTTCTTGGTGCTGTTGGTGATCGAGAGCGCCGACGTGGTCTTCGCCTTCGACAGCGTGCCGGCCATCTTCGGCGTCGCCCGCGATCCGTTTCTTGTCTTCAGTTCGAATGTGCTAGCGATCCTCGGCCTGCGGGCCCTTTACTTCCTGCTCTCGGGCGTGATCAACCGTTTCCGCCACATCAACTACGGCATCAGCGCCGTATTAGTGTTCGTCGGGATCACGATGATCGCCGACTACGCCGCCAAACGCTTCGGATGGATTGTCCCCGATCGCGAGCTGATTCCGTACTGGGCCTCGCTCGCCGCAATCGCCGGCATTTTGGTGGTTTCCATTGCAGCCTCGCTCTGGCCACGGCCGACAAATCATCAATCTCCACCGATCGACCCGGCGCGGTAGACTACGTTGCAGTTCAGGCTTTAGCCTGCTGGCGGCAGCCTAAAGGCTGAACTCCAACAATCCGACCCCCGACTTCTGACCTCCGACTTTCCGACCTCCGACCACCATGCTTTCTCTCGTCACCGGCGGCGCTGGCTTTATCGGCAGTCATTTGACCGAGGCGCTCGTCGCGCGCGGCGATCGGGTCACGGTGATCGACGATGAATCGACGGGCGATCCGGCAAATCTCGCGTCTTTCGCCGGTCATCCGCGGTTCCGGTACGTCAAGGGAACCGTGGCCGACGAGGAGTTGATGCGGCAGTTGCTCGACGGCGTTCAGGAGGTTTATCACCTGGCGGCGGCGGTCGGCGTGGGGCTGATCGCCAGCAACCCCATCCAAACGATCGAAACCAACATCTACCCCACGCAGCGGCTGCTGGCCGAGCTGCGCCGCCTGCACGCCGCAGGAAAGCCGGTCAAGATGTTTCTCGCCAGCAGCAGCGAGGTCTACGGCAAAAACCCGCTACCGCGCTGGACCGAGGAGGATGATCTGGTCTTCGGCCCGACGACCCGCCCGCGCTGGTCATACGGCGTGTCGAAGGCGATCGATGAATTTCTCGCCTTGGCCTGTTGGCGGCAGGAGCGACTGCCGGTCGTGGTCGGGCGGCTGTTCAACGTGGTCGGGCCACGGCAGACGGGGCGCTACGGCATGGTGTTGCCGCGATTGGTTTTCGCAGCGCTGGCCGGGCGGCGGCCGATCGTACACGACGACGGCGCGCAAGAGCGCTGCTTCGCGCACGTGAACGACGTAGTCCGCGCGATCCTCGCTCTCATGCAATCCCCCGCGGCCAGCGGCGGCGTGTTCAACATCGGCAGCGATCAGCCTGTGAGCATCCGCGAGCTGGCGCGGCGCGTGATCGCCGCCGTAAATCCGGCGCTGGAAATCGAGTTTCAAAGCTACGCCGCCGCCTACTCGGAAGATTTCGAAGATATCCGCCGCCGCGTGCCCGACCTCTCACGCCTGCGCCGGACAATCGACTTTCAACTTCAATACGACCTCGAACGAATCATCGCGGAAGTAATCGCCTGGCAACGGCAGGTTGGCACAAATGATCGCAAATCCTAGTGGAACCTCCAAGTTGCTTTGACACGTTGGGTGCCATGCCCACGGCTCGGCGTGGGCATGAGCGGCTACGAGGCATGGCCACTCAGGGCAGTGGCCATGGCACCCGCCAATTCAGCATTGAAGCTCCACTAGGACGGCATCCTCCGGCGCCATCCGCCCGGCTCGTGCGGCCACGCGGCCGTATCTTGCCGATAGAATCCGCGGAGAATGTCGTATAGATCGGGATGCTCGTCCTGGAGTTGCCAGCCGCATTCGAAAAAGCACTCGGTCGCCACGGCGAAGAATTCGGCCTCGTTCTCGGCGCCGTAATAATCCAAGAGGCTCGGCTCGCCCGCTTTGGCCGCCTTCACGAGCCGGTGGTATTCCTGTTCGAATACTCGGTCCCACGTGCGATATTGTTCGCGGCTTTCCAGGGGCGGCGTGCCGTCCACGTCCCCATCGATGCCATCGAGGTGGTGAGCGAACTCGTGGAACACGACGTTATTGCCGTCGTGCGGGTCCTTCACGCCCGCGAGCACGGCTTTCCAAGAGAGTACGATCGGGCTGCGGTGCCACGCTTCGCCCATAAGCGCAGGGCTCTCAAAAATGCCTCCCCGCCAGCTCAATCGTGGCTCCGGCCTGCGAAAAACTCCCGGATAGATCAGCACCGATTTGATTCGGTCGTAGTGGTAGGTGGGATGAATCTCGAGCACGAGCAGACAGGCCAGCGCGGCGATCGTCACCCGCATCTCGTCGGTCACTTCCAGCCCCCCGCAGCCGACCCACTCCTTCTCGGCGACGAAGATTCGCAGATTATCTTTGAGCCGCCCCAACTGATCGGTCGCGAGATACGACGCATACGGCACGTTGGTCCGCAGATACACGGCCCATTCAGCCGGATACGACTCCGCCAGCAACTTCTCGCGACGGCGATTCTTGAGCCAATGGAACATCGCGAGAAGTTCCCCAAAAACCGATGGGAAGTACAAAAAGGAATCGCGATGCGCAAAAAACTGGCTTCACCACGTCGCGGGCTTCGAGATCAATCCACCGCTGCCATCCGGAATCGACGCCGGGAATTGTGCCCTAGCCAAGAGATTCTGGGGAAGCATCCTGTCTGTATCGGCTGCTGATCGCAACTCGACTGCAGCACCCCGAGGCGCACTTCGCGCCGGGACGTAGACGATAACCCGTTTCGCCGGGAAGAGCGACTTCAGCATATTGACGGCTGGCACCAAGTCAGAATCGCCGCTCACGATCACAAAGTTGTCACACGCGTCTTTGTAGCCGTCATTCAGCAACTGAATCGCTACGTTCACATCGGTGCGCTTCTCTTCCTTGCTCGAGAATCGCCGATCGCCAGCGTGAGTGCATGTCGGATGTCGGCAGAGAATCTGCTTCGCCTTGGATTTGCCTAGAATGACTTGGACCGCCGGTAGAGTTTCGAGAGCCAAGAGATATGCATCCTGGTTAGGCCGAGTCGGTCCATCAATGAGCGCGCTAAAGTATTTGATCGCCTGAAGATCATCGTCGGGGCGCAGCATCTCAAAATATCGTTGAAGATTTAGCCACTTGTGTGGACCACCCCGGATTGCACCGTAGTACAAATTGAAGCCGTCGATACAGACGATCGAACGCGGTTTGTGCTTGGCCAATTTCAACTTTCCAGTCAGCGCAAAAAAATGGCCGGTCGTATAGGCCGGCCTAACCAGTCCGAAGACCGGGGAGTCGTATACCAAAGTTTATCGGAAAACGCGACCTAAGTCCAATAGAAAATCACTCCTCCAAATCCACCATCCCAACGTCGATGTACTGCCCGCCGCTGTATTGATGGCAATGAACGGCGATCACGTTCTTGCCGGGGTGGAGCGCCTGCCGGGCTTCGTCGCGAATGGAGAAAGGTTCGTAGCGCGTCGTGTAGCCCTTTGTTTTTATTGCAGGCACACCGTTAAGGTAAACCTCGGCATCGTCGTCGTGGTGCATGAGCAAACTCGGATCGAAGAGTCTGCCGGCCGGGAGATCGACGGTCCGGCGCAACCAGATGTCTGCCGTCTTCCACTCGGTGCGCACGACGGCGCCGGGCGTACCGCTGGTGCCGAAGCCCGCCGGGCCGCTCTTCCAGGCCGAATCGTCGAAGTCTGCCTTCATCCACGAGTCGCTCGGTTTGTCGCTGGTGTAGCGCCAATCATGAGATTCGCGCTCGGAAGTGGCGGCGATCACACGGAGCTTCGGCGGCGGCGTGAATAGCTTGCGGTGGGCGGCCGCGATGCGATCGATATCCGGCTTGACGATCTGGCGATCGTAGGTCATCAGGCCGTTCACCTCGGTTTCCACGTCGGTCGTCTGCGTGTAAACCGCCGCCGACATGCCGGGGTCGCCGATCTGCGGGTGCAGATGGCGCATCAGCGATAAATACGCCTCGGTGAGCGCCGCGCGATCGGTGAAGCTGCGATAGCCCCAGTTGCTCTTGCTCTGCCAGGTGTGCCCTTCGAGCGGCAAACCCAAGCCGCCGAACTCGCCCAGCACCGCCGCTCGATGCTCCTCCGGCTCGGTCGCGCCAGGGCCGGGATAGACGTGAATGTCGTGCACGTCGCCGACATTGCGGTCGGTCCAGCCGCTCGCGCAATTCACTAGCCGTGACGGGTCGTATTTCTTCGTCCAGTCGGTGATTCGGGCCGTGTCGAATTGCCCCCAGCCTTCGTTGAACACGACCCACATCACGATCGACGGATGATTCCGCCGCCCGTCGATCATCCGCTTCAATTCCAATTCATACTGCTCGGCCGATTCCTTGGTGCGCACCAAATCCTTGGAGTTCGGGCCGATCGAGCGATCGCCCGACGGCATGTCTTGCCATACCAAGAGACCGAGCTTGTCGGCCCAGTAATACCAGCGATCCGGCTCGACCTTCACATGCTTGCGGGCCATGTTGAAGCCGAGCTTGCGCGTCATCTCGATGTCGGAGCGCAGGGCCTCGTCGGTCGGCGCCGTGTAAATCCCATCCGGCCAGAAGCCCTGATCGAGCGGCCCGACCATGAATTGCGGCTCGTCGTTCAGGAAGATTCGCGTGATGCCCTTGTCGTCCTTGGCGATCGAAATCTTGCGCATGCCGAAGTAGCTCTCGACCGTGTCAACGTCGGCGCCGGCCAACATCGATCGAACCTTCAGGCGATAGAGATGCGGCGAATCGGGCGACCACAGTTTGGGGTCGCCGATCGGCAAATCGATCACGCCGGATGTTCCCGTCGCTTCGCTCACTTGCTTATCGCCATCGAACGCCGTTACCGTAATGGCTGCCGGAGCCGCGCCGCGAATCTTCACCGTCACGTGCGCCAGCTTTCTATCAATATCGGGAACGATCTGAATCGATTCAATCGACGTCGCGGCCACCGGCTCGAGCCAGACCGTCTGCCAAATCCCGGTCGTCGGCGTGTAAAAGATTCCGCCCGGCTTGCGGACTTGTTTGCCGCGCGGCTGCGTGCCGGCGTCGATCGGGTTCCAGGCCGAGACGACGATCTCTTGCTCCCCCTCGGGCTTGAGCGCCGACGTGATGTCGAACGAGAACCCGTCGTAACCTCCGCGATGATCGCCGAGCTTCTGGCCGTTCACCCACACGGCGGCTTCCCAGTTGACCGCCCCGAAATGCAGCAGGACGTTCTTACCGGCCCACTCTTTCCGGACCGCAAACGTGCGGCGATACCACAGCCGATTCGGCTCATCGACGCGCTTCATCGCTCCCGACAGCGCCGATTCGACTGGAAACGGCACAAGAATCTGTCCATCGAACTTATCCGGGCGCTCTTCCGTCTTCGGCCGGATCGCATATTCCCACAGTCCGTTGAGATTCTGCCAATCGCGCCGCACCATCTGCGGCCGGGGATATTCGGGCAGCGTGTTCTCGGGCGAAACATCCTTTGCCCACCGCGTTTGCAACGGGCCCTGCGCCGGCCGCCAATCGGCGGCGGAGAGCCGGCTGGCCAGCGGAAGTACGAAGCTTGAAAGCGTAATGAGGCATCGTGAGACGGTTTTCATGCGCATAGGAATTCTCTCGGAACAAATCGAGGCGCGGGTGGGAATGCTGGCGGTCGAACGGTTGCCGCAAGTGCCGCCAGCGCGATTTGAAAAGTTTCGGCCGCGTCGCAGACTCCGTTATGCGCTACGCCGAAAGCGTTTTCAAGCGTCGCTCGAGGGCGCGGGCCGCGCGCACCCGGCAGAGTTGGCAGGGCATGTAGACCATTCCCCCGCAGCCGCGGCAGCGGGCCGGCGGGCCCGACGGACGAAGCGGATCGTCGTCGGCGTATTTCGGGCGAAGTCCAAGCGGCCGAACGCCACGCGCGATCGCCCCGACGGTGCCGCGGCTGACGCCAGTGAGCAGGGCGATGCTGCGCTGCGACAATCGCCCCTCGGCCAGCAACTGGCAAACCCATTCGACCAGCGATTCGGCGAGCATGGCGGCATCTCCTCGGTGGCAATGAGAGTGCCTAACAAATCCGGCGGGGACTGTCCCCCTTTTGCGCGGGCACCATCGCCGCGATG
>DASZFO010000363.1 GCA_035939775.1 Pirellulales bacterium
GCAGATCGAGCAGGCTTTGGCTGCGGGCGATCCCGAGACGATTCGACTCGCGCGGGCCTATCCGGATGTGTTCGATTATCCCTGCCGCACGGGTTGTCCATCACAGCAGTGCCCTTTTTTATCTACTTAAGAATCAAGCAGCTCGCGCACTGCGGCCACGGCCGACAGGTCAGTTGCCTCATGCGGCGAGCCTCGTTGCCGAAATGAGCCATGTACCTGTCGGCAGGCGGTTCGTGCCATGAGTTCGCGAAGGTTAGCGGGCGCGATGCCGCCGGCGGGCAGGATCTCGATGCGCTCACGCGCTCGTTCGATCAATTCACAGATGACGTCTGCGCCGCCGAGCGCCGTTTTGGCGCCCCCGCTGGTCATCACCCGCGTGAAGCCAAGATCAATCAGTTGTTCTAGCGCGACAAACGGGTCGGGAGCCGTATCGAATGCACGATGAAATACCACCGCTACGCGGCCGGCAACTGTCTCGCGGATCCGCCGGCAGCGCTGCAGGTCAATGCTCCCGTCGGAGTGCAAAATGCCAAACGCGATTCCGGCCACTCCGGCTTCGCAGAGCCACTCGGCGTCAGTTTGCATGGCCGCGAAATCGGCGTCGCCAGGGCAGAATCCTCCGGGCCGCGGTCTGACCATCGCGATGATCGGCAGCGATGTTGCTTTGAGCACGGATTGCAACACGCCAGGCGATGGCGTCAAGCCATCGAGCGCTAGCGCGGCATTCAATTCGAGCCGGTCGGCGCCAGCAACCTCCGCCGCCTCGGCCTCATCGGCCGACGTGAGACAAACTTCTAGAATTCTCCGCGACATCGAGTGGCGCTCGTCCTCAGCCGAAGTGATGGTCGCGCTCGTGGCTCGCGGTCCTGGCGATTGCGTCGAAGATTTCTTTCCGATGGACCGACACCTCGGGCGGAACAAGACAGGCTAGCCTTGCCGTGTCATCGTGGATGGCGACCAGCTTGACCACGATCTCGCCGTTGATCAGCAACGAATCGTTCTTCTTCAGTGTGAAGATTTGCATCGGCATGCCCTCCTTCCAGTGGCGTCGGACCGCATTCGATCTTGGCCTGGTCGGGCAACATAGCACTCGCTCAGCCGCCTGAGAAGTATCCTATTGGCCTGCTGGCATTGCTAGCAACGATTCGCTGCCGCGAAGCAGGCATATATAGTGCGGTTCCTGGTCTGCCACCGACCTCGACATCGTGCCGATGAATTAGTATCGTTCCGCCCCCACAAATCCCAGGAATCCGCCGCCCCCGATGGAACCCAGCACCGAGTCCATCCGCGAACTCGTTCGTCGCACGCTCCGTGACCTTGGGCTGGCGGATGCGGAGCCGATCGGCGAATCGCTGCTGACGCTGGCCGGCTACTACGTCGGCCGCGAGTTCAAGTTCACCAGCGTGCGGGGCGTCTGGATGGCGAGCCAGGGGCAGGTCAGGTTCTACGGCGACGATGGCCGGGTGTTGCGAGTCGTGGAGGTCGGTGAGCCGCGGCAGACGAAGGCGGCGTGACGAAATGGG
The DNA here is from genome assembly GCA_035939775.1 of Pirellulales bacterium. NCBI lineage: Bacteria > Pseudomonadati > Planctomycetota > Planctomycetia > Pirellulales > Pirellulales bacterium. The sequence goes on from DASZFO010000363.1 coordinate 1,524, forward strand.
GACAGCCAAAGCAGGTGGTCCCGGTTACTTCGCTTGGGCGGCAGGCGTCGCATGAACGACCACCTCCTGGCCCTCCTTCAAATCACCGCCGGTGATTTCCGTCGTCGCGTCATCACTTATGCCAATCTGCAGTTCGACCGGCCGTACGAACTTTCCATCTCGAACCCATACGCGGCGTCGCGGTGGGGTCTTCAGTTGGTCGTCGCGGCTCTTCGACGCAGACGCTTCCCCGCCAACTTTCTCCTCCGCCCCGGGAACGACCCATTCCGGCCGTGGTCGCCAACGGAGGGCGGCGTTCGGAACCAACAAAACGTTATCCCGCCGGGCGACCTCGAATTGCAAATTGGCGGTCATGTAGGGGAGCAGCTTTTCGTCAGTGCCATCGACGGTCAAGACGACCGTGTAGGTGACTTGATTCTGCGTCATTTGCGCGTTGAGCCGGACTTGCCGTACACGGCCATCGAACATCTTGTCGTGGAAGGCGCCCACGGTGAATCTTGCGGCCTGCTCCGGGTGAATTTTGGCGATATCGTCTTCGTTGACCGAGGCCCAAATCTCCAATCTTTTCAAATCGCGCGCGATGAGAAACAGACTCGGCGCGTTGAGGGCGGCCACCACCGTCTGCCCGATGTTCACGCGGCGGTCGATAACCGTTCCCTTCACTGGGGAGACGATCACCGTGGAACTGAGGTTGATCTGCGCTTGTCTGAGCGCAGCCTTCGCCTGATCGACATCGGCCTTCGCAATAGCGAGCGAGGCCTCGGCCATTTTTTGATTCGCGATCGCGGCGCTGTAGTCGGCCTCACTGACCGTCTTCTTAAGACGTCCTGACTTAGCTCGATCCAATTCGCTTTCGGTTTGTTCGGACTTCGCCTGGGCGAACAATACGCTGGCCTCGGCGCGCTCTAGGCCGGCTCTAGCGGAGTCTCGCTGAGTCTGGTACAGCGTGGGATCCATGTGCGCAAGCAACGTGCCCGGCTCAACGCGCGAATTGTAGTCGATCGACTTGTCGGGGTGATCGAGATCGCGGCCGAAATCCGTGATCAATCCGGCGACCTGGGCGCCGACATCGACGACTTCTTCCGGTTCGATGGTTCCCGTCGCGCGAACGGCGACAACCAGATCGCCGCGCGTTACCTTCGCTGTTTGGAAGACCGGCGGCTTGGGATGTTCGCCCGCCGGCTCGTCGGCATTCGCCGGCGTTGAAAGAAAGGCCGCAACCGTCGCGACCAAGAGAGCCTTAACTGACGTCTTGAATCCGGTAGGACGTAAAAACATGTTAGTTTCTCCCGTGTCGTTTTAAGTCGTCTCACCGACGGCCATTCTATCAGGCGACAAGGCCGATCATAACCGCTCGCCATTCCGCGGCCGGGCACGCATTGAAATGTCGATTCCATCGGGTGTGCCGCGCCAGTGGGATCGGACTTGCGAACGCCGAATGGCGTTTAGCTCGTCATCAACCGTGGCATCAGGCGTTTCTAAATGCGGACACCAATTTCAAACGAGCTGCTGTGCCTCTTGAAGCCTTTTTCTCAGCGTGGTGTGTCGCTGGCGGGTGTCGATCCGCCGCACGGCCATCCCCAATGCCTTCTTGCTGCCCACCAGGACAACGAGTCTCTTGCCCCGCGTGACCGCCGTATAAAGCAGGTTTCTCTGGAGCATGAGGTAGTGCTGGGTATGCAGGGGAATGACGACGCGCGTCCGGTGACCCAACCCCTGAGAGGCGTCTCTCACTCGAACGGCACACCAGTGCGGGCCGAAATATCGCGTAGGTCCGTTACGACGGCCGGACTCAGCGGCACGCCCGTCACACGCCGCTCGGCTTCGGCCAAGCGTTCCGGGTCGCCAGGAATAACAACGCCCGGTGTGCCAGGAGCGGGTTTCGTCGCGCGAAAAGTGCGCACCCACTCGTCGATCTGACGCTTGAAGGCATCGGGGTCGATGAAGCCGTCGATCCGCAGCGCCCCCAAGAGGTGGCCAATGCCCTTTCCGACGCTGCGACTGGGGATCTCTTGCTGCAGCGCGAACGGCGGCGCGAACGGTCCCCAGTTGGCTCCGCTCAACACGCAACTCATAATGTCCACCAGGGCAGCCAAGCAGAATCCCTTGTGGCCGCCCTGGTCGCGCGTGCCGCCGAGCGGGACAAGTGCCCCGCCGTCGATCATTTGTTGCGGCTGCGTGACCGCCAGGCCGTCGCTGTCGATGGCCCATCCCTCCGGGATCGGTTTGCTGGCTCGCAAGGCGATCTCGATTTTGCCGTAAGCCGTGGCGCTGGTCTCCATGTCAATGACGATCGGCGGCTCCTCCAACCCTGGAAAGGCGACGGCAATAGGATTGGTGCCGAGCATCCGTTCGGCGCCCCATAGCGGCGCAACGATCTTGGTGGAGTTGGTCATTGCCCAGCCGATCAGGTCATGCTTCAGGGCCTGCAACGGGTAGTAGCCGGCAATCCCAAAATGGTTTGAGTTCCTGACACTTACCCATCGCGAACCGACCGCCAACGCTTTCTCCATCGCGATGATGTTCGCCTTGGGGCCGACCACCAAGCCGAGTCCGTTGTCACCGTCCACGGTTGCGGTGCCGGGTAACTCGCGGATAACGCATACGTTCGCCTGCGGGTTGATCCGGCCGTGATCGAGCATGTCGAAGTAGGCGAGGAGCCGGGCGACACCGTGCGAATCGACTCCGCGTAAGTCGGCGGCGGCCAATACATCAGCGGCGAGGCGAGCGTCGTCGCGTGGCACGCCGCAATGCATGAAGACGCGGGTCGAGAATTCATGCAAACGCTCAATGGGGTAAGTTCGGTTTTCGGCGACAGTCATGATGTCTCCCGGTCGGGGCATGGTGTCACCTCGGGATGGAATGGGTGTGCAAGAAGGTGATTCTAATGCGCCGACAAGTGATGTACAGGGACTCGGGCGTGCCCACACAGACGCTTGCCGAACGGTTTTGGGTGACGGAGAATGGGGGCGAGATTTACGGGTCCAAGCCCCATTCACGCCCGGCGATCCATGTCAACCACGCGGATCTCGATCAACCGAGCGCCCGTTCTGACGCTGTGGGCGGCGGTTGTCGCCGAGCGTTTGGGTTTCAGCACGGAGGAAGCCCTGACTCTGGGCAAGGCCCTGGCGGGTCTGAACGCTCAGGCCAAGGGCCGGCGGCTGGGGATCTTCAAACCTCACGAGACGGCCGCCAAGCAGGCCCGCGAGAAGGCACACGGCGAAGAGCTGTGGATCGAAATCTGCGGGCGGCCAGTGCCGGCCATGAACACGCCTCAAGGCATTCGCGCCGTCAAGGGCGCCGCCGTGATCGACCCCGAGAGCGTCGAGCTTTATTTGAAGCAGAAGTTTGGGGAGAATCTCGGCCTCGTGCGATCGGCGATGGAGGGGCTGGCAAAGAGCTACGATCGCCACGAGCTGGCCGAGGCCGCCTACTCGCTTTACGAGCGATTCCGGCCGGAGATCCCGGACGGAAAGAAGGGGTGGGGAGCCAAGGGTGAATTGGATCTCCGGCTGATCGAGCGATTGGGGAAGTAGGCAGAGCAACTACGAGGAAACAACCATGGGAATGGACGTCGTCGGCCGCAACCCGAGTTCGCCGTCGGGAAAGTATTTCCAAATCCGAGGGGCCAAGACAGCGACTGCCATTACCGGCTTGCCGGCCGGCGCCTGAGCGACGGTGGGCGATCGGCTAGGATTAGCCTGAATGTCCGGCCGAGCGGACGAAGCTGAAACGGAGACGCCCAACCATGAACATCCGTGACAACAGTTTCCTGCACGCGGCGATCAACACCAAGCTGGCAAGCGTGGTTGCGGCCGCACCAATCCGGCCCGACTGGTACGAAGCCTGGATGTCGCTGGGACCGGAATCCAGCGAAGAAGAACGGCTCAAGGTCTACCAGTCGATCCGTAACGCGGGGACCGTGTCCGACGACGCCGGATTCTACTTGGTCGCCTGGCAGATTGACGTCATCGCCAGCCAGTTCGCGGAAAAAGCCTTTTGTGAGATGGATGAACGTCTCGCGGCGATCGAACGGGCGCACGGCCTTGAGGAAGCGGATTTCTGGGGACCCAACGAGGCGCCCGAGGAATATGAGACCCTGCGCCATAAGCAGCGTGTGGCCTGGGACAGGATCTTCGCCGACAAGCTCCAAGAGTTCGGCGAGCATGAACTGGCCCGGAAATTCCGAGATGATCCGGAGGGATTCCGGAAGCGAAGCGAAAACGGGCGGCAGTATTTTCACGGACCCGGTCCCGTGGCATGGCTGAATGAAATGGTCGAGGCCGTGGCCGACCACGTGACGGCCGATGGCGTGGCCGGCCCGCTGGGGGTTCGATACAGCGAAGAGGATGGAATCTGGGTCGTGTTGATCTACCTCCCACCCGTCGAGCTGATCGGCGGTGCCAACGATGGCGAAATCGTCGCTCCTGGATTCTTCCTGGATCTGGACGGACTGCGATCAATGTTCGACCGCGTGGATGATTTTTCCTGGCAGGCCTTTGGCCTCACCGACGACGATGGCCCGCATGTGTCGATCGAGGGAATCTATCAGGGGCATGAGGTCTTCCTGCAAGTGCAGGCGTACGCCCCCGAATACGAAGATCCGGGCGCGAAGATTGATCAAAGCTAATCGTCGCCGGCCAGCCGGCTCCGTTTGGCCCGACAGGACGGCATTCTACGGCCCCAGCCGAATGGTGATTCCCGCGGCTCGGGTCCGAGATTTTCACCCCGACTTCAAAAGATCAAGGAAAACGATGACCGAAGGGTTGCCGACGGCGGTGTAGTGGCCGGTGAAGTTGAGGCCGCCCGCTTTGCGATCCACACGGAAGACGACGATGTTGTCGCCGCGCTGATTGCAACAATAGAGGAATTGGCCGGTGGGATCGAAGTTGAAACTGCGAGGATAATCACCGCGCGCCCATTCTTCCCCGACATAAGTTAGGACGCCGTCGCGGCCAACGGAAAAAATCCCGATACTGTCGTGCAGCCGGTTCCCCGCATAGGCAAACCGGCCATCGGCGGAGACCAGGATCTCGGAGCAAAAGTTGCTGCCGGCAAACCCGGGCGGCACGGTGGAAATCGTCTGCCGCGAGGTGAGCCGACCTGTTGCTGCATCGTAGTCAAATAGAACGATGGTCGAGCTTTCTTCCTGAATCGAGTAGAGCCAGCGGCCACTGGGGTGAAAGTGGAAATGCCGGGGGCCGTCTCCAGGCGGCAGCGAGACGGCCGGCTGTTCACTCGGAGTCAGCACGCCCTTCCGCGCGTCGAACTTCCAGACGAAGATCTTATCCAGCCCCACGTCCGCATGGACCACGAAGCGCCCGGAGGGATCGGTCTGAATCATGTGCGCATGGGTTCGATCATGTCCGCTCGCGGCAAAGCTGCCCGGGGGAGCGTTGGTCGCCCTAATGGGGCCAATCTTGTCGGCATCGTTCTTGATATCGGTCGCGGCGCCCAGCCGACCGTCGGGACCAATCGGCAGCACCGCGACGGATCCCCCAAAATAGTTAGCCACCAACACGAATCGTCCGGACGGATTGACGCTCACATACGTCGGACCGGCGCCGCCCGAAGGAACGGCGTTGAGCAGCTTTAATCTCCCGTCGGCTCGATTGATGGAGAAGGCACTGACCGTGCCTTCCTTCTCGGCGCCCACGCGATCCGTTTCATTCGCCGAATACAGGCGGGTTCCCGAGGGATTTAGAGCCAGGCAACTAGGGCTTGTGCCCATCTCGTAAATGCCAGAGGGCGTCATGGCCCCGGTAGCGCGATCAACCTGAAACAGGTGAATACCGCGACCATTGCCAGGCGGTAGATCCACCTGGGTTGGCAAGACGTCGCGGAGCGGAGAACTGAAAGTTCCGACATAGGCAACGAGTGGTCCGGTCGCTTCTCGCGTTTGAGCTTGGAGCAGACCATTCATGAGGGTTGTCGTCCCCGCAAGTGCGACCGAGGTTTTCAAGAACGAACGTCGCGAACTATCGTGCGGAATCATGATGAAAACAGCCGGTCTGGTTGACGGGATCGTTCGAGCACGTGAAACGAGAGGTTGAAACACAATTCCCGCAAAATAGAGCGACGCAGACTTCTGCTTCCGACAGAATTCTATCGTGTCCATCGGTCGGTAGCACGTCAACGACGGCGATAACGTGCTCAGCGTCTCGCCCCAGCAGCCTTGCTCCGGCTGCCCGCGGTCGGGGATAATGCAGCAATGATGAAACAACAGCTTAAAGATCGCGAAGCAGTGGAAGCACTTGTCAAGCTCGGCGGCCGAGTGTTTTACAACAATCCCGCAAACCCGTCCGAACCGAGCTGGTTTCTTGAGTGGGCCGGAGAATGTAGCGTCTATCGAGTGGATTTTAGCGGCCGCTCCGAAGTCACGGACGCTGGACTCGTGCAACTTGAAGAGTTGACTCAGCTCCGATCTCTGGATTTCACGAGAACCAAAATCACCGATGCTGGGCTGGTACTTTTCAAACGGTTGATCAATCTTCAAACGCATGAATTGGCCAGAACCAACGTCACCGACGCCGGGGTGAAAGACCT
>DASZFO010000364.1 GCA_035939775.1 Pirellulales bacterium
GCGCCCTTGGGCCTCCGCGGGGTTTGGGTGGTGGCGGCGCGTTGTTGCGCCGCCCCACTGGAGAGGAGTTTCGGCATGTCCACGAGCAAGCGAAGGCCAGGGCATATAGACATCATTGACGATATTTAATTTGATCGTTGACAGTCTTCTGTGAGAACCAAACCAAGGGGCTTTCTCAGGAATGAGGCTTTAGATCATGAATCGCTTCATCGCCGTTGCCCTTGCTTTGCTCATGGCTTCTTTCGTTGCAACTGCTTTGCTTGCAGCTGTCGCCGACATTTATTTTTGGTGACGGCCTGATCGGGTACCGGAATCACGACACCTGGAGCTCGTTTCAAAAGTTGCCAAGCTCCGGTGCGCGTCAGGCGCGCAATTTGATCGGCCGCGTTAATAACGGGGCGCGGCCACGCCCGTGTGACACGCGAAAGTTCACTGAGTATGGCGCCATTTTCATCGGTTTGCGCGACGGCGATCATCGCTATGTCATGCTCTGGCACCTCCGGTAGCGAGGCACCGAGCAAAACATAAACCATGTCCAGATTCACGCCCGAGCCTTCCAGCAAAAACTCAACAGGATTATTTGCCAAGAAATCGCCTGGGGCGACGAATGCCAGCAGTCTCATTGGGTTAGGACCGCCAACCGCTGGTAGCTGACGGTAAATTTGCCGCTGATCAAGTGCCGCAGCTTGAAGTGCAATCCGATGACCGGCGCGTCCTTGCAGATGAGCAATCGTTGAGAGGTCCATGAGCGCTGCGGCATCATCCGGATCGGCGGCTAGGCGGCGTACCAGTACGTTCCACAATGGCCCCAACTCGGCCATCGAAAGCCGTCTTAGCCAACGTCGGCAGCCCAATGGGTATAGCTGGTTGCCATCGATCGCTCTGAGTACCCACGAAGGCCTCGGATTCGTTGACGTATTACGCTTGGTCGGGCAGCGCGGCCGGTACAAGCATGCTCCACCGAAAGCCGCCGGCACTGGCCCCGCGGAGGTAATAAGCGGCCGGTGAGCGAATCGAGAGGAATTGTGGAACATAATATTGATGAAGGTTTATCTGTCATCCTTGCGGAAAGGCGCGCCCCCCTGCTGTCGATCCGACCGCTGCGGCGGGCCGGCCGACGCGCCCCAGCGGCCCCCGCAAAGCTGCCGCCCGCTCAAAACGGCCGATCTTGTCGCCCTTGACCTCAGAAATCCGCGGCAGCCGCCTGCACCCGGTTGCGTGGCCGCGTCGTTCACAGGGCGATTGATAAACATCCTCGCGGTGAGCGCGGATCCTTTCAATGGAGGCATATCGCATTGTTGTGCCGAGCGCGATCCCAATGTAATCGAGCTCTGCCAGCAGTAATTCCCGAGTGTGATGGAAATTTATGTAGCAGCACAGTGAGCATCCTCGCGCTGGCGCGCGTCGATCCCTCTGGGCCAAAAAATTCGGGAGGAACCCACTTCACGAAGGATTGACGAGACGCAGGTCCTGCAATGTCGTTGGGAGGCTGCGTTCGATGAGATCGATGATCGCGGCTTTCAACTTTTCGTTCCGGGCCGCGTCATCAGCCGTCGGCAGAAGGGAATCATCGACCGTGCGGCTGGGGCCCGCCAGCCTAACAATTTCGGTATTATCAACCGGCGCCGCGGACTTCGTATCAA
>DASZFO010000365.1 GCA_035939775.1 Pirellulales bacterium
ATACTTGCACCGCGTCCTGGTGATAATCAAGCCCGACGAAAACCGGTATACTCGACATACTCGTTGCTCCACAAAAAGGGTTTTGGGTTAACCACACTCGTAGTAAACCCTAGGAGCAACGAGCTTTCATCCTCATCTACCATCTCAATCTGCAATCTCTATTTCGGCATCCATTCCGTCGCTCGGCTCCGGCAGCGCCGCCGAGATGATCGCCGCGGGAAGGAAGAGGAACGAGGCGTAGAGGAGCACGAGCCGGAAGTCGCCGACTTGGGCGAACAGGCCGAAGAACACGGTGCCCGCCGCCGCCACGAGCCGGCCGATGTTGTAGCAGAATCCCGCGCCGGTCGTGCGCAAGAGCGTGGGGAAGAGCGGCGGCATGTACATCGTGAACAGGGCGAACACTCCCTGACACGCCCCGCAAATCGGCAGCCATACGAGCAAACTGCGATAATCGCGCGGCACGCAGTACGTCAGCCACATCGCGACGAAATACGCCAGGCACATCGCCCCAATCGCCCAGCGGTATCCCCAGAGCTTCGCCAGAAAGGCGGCGAAAAAATTCCCGGCGATCGAGGCCGCCATGACCATGAATAGCGCGACGCTCACGAGGTCCCGCTTTTGCTTTTCATCCCAATCGATCACGCCGGGCAGATTTCGCAGTTGCTGTGAATACCAAAACATGAAGGCCCAATGGGCAGTCAGCGAAAACGAACAGACGAGGATCGTCAGCACGGAGGTTCGACGAATGCTGGGGCCAAACAGAGCTAGCACGCTGGGCGCTTCGCCTTTCGCCGCAGATTTCGCTTCGTGCCACTCCGCGGTCTCCGGCACTTGGCGGCGAATCCAGAACACCAGGAGCGCCGGCACGATGCCGACTAGAAACAGCGTCTGATCGCTGTGTTCGTCGAGTAAATAGCCGGCGGCGGCGGCTGTGAGCACGCCGACGTTCACCGCCGTCTGCAACACCGCAGCAATCCACGGCCGCCACGACCGCGGCCAGGTCTCGGACAACAGCGACGCCCCGACGGCCCATTCGCCGCCGATCCCCAGCGCCGCAAGAAATCGGAACACGAGCAACTGCTGCCAAGTTTGAGCGAAATACGAGAGGCCCGTGAACAGGGCGTACGTGAGGATCGTGAGGCTCAAAGTCCGGCTGCGGCCCAATCGATCTCCGATCCGGCCGAAGAAGCCTCCACCCACCGCCCAGCCGACGAGAAACGCCGCCTGAATCCAGGACGAGCAGGCCGCCACTTGCGGGTCCTTCGTGCTCAATCCGCCGAGCAGCTTCGCGACAAACGACACGGCCACCAGCGTGTAAAGGTGCATATCCAGCCCGTCGAAGAGCCAGCCCAGCCACGCCGCGGCGCCGGAGCGCCATTGCTGGGGAGAGAGTTCGCGCAGGCTGCGGATTTCGACAGGCACGGGAGGGACGGGGCTCGGAGTTCGGGATTCTGGAACGAAGAGATGGCGCGCGGCGTCTCAGCTTACGGTAATGGGGCGCGGCGCCGGATGCAATCTGGCGGCGGCCGACCTATTTTTTCGACGGGGCATGGATTTCTGTTGTTTTTCGATTCGGCCAAGTCTTATAATGCGGGCGCTTGCGGAGGTTGCCGGATGGAATCCGGATGAAGGCGTTCGACTTCGCGTATCTCTTCTCTAACACATTGAGGTGTGGCATGCGCGCGAACATATTTGCATCGCGTTGGTCGTGGGTTGCCGCGGCGATGGTTCTCGGGGTGGTCGTGCTAACGGCTCAGGCCAAGGATCAGGCGGCCGACAAAGATTCGGCTGCGAAGGTTGCGGCGGTGGCTGCGCCGGCGTCCGCGAGCAAGACGGAATCCGCTGTCGATGGTCGCGAGTTGTTTACCCGCGAATGGTTGCCGAACGATTCTCGCGCGCATGGTGGCGACGGTTTGGGCCCGGTCTATAACGACAGCTCGTGCGTCGCGTGCCACAACCAGGGCGGCGTCGGCGGCGCGGGGCCGGCCAATAAAAATGTTGATATCGTCACGGCATTTCCGCTCGAGGTCGCAGGCGTCCAACAAGGAGTTCGCTCGAACACGCTGCCCGAGGCGCTGTTCAGCTCGCTATTCGGATCGCTAGCGCCGCCGGCGCCGGCTAAGCCGCAAGCGGCGGGCGCAGCCCGGGCGGCGAGCGCCGAGCAAGAGAAAACGGCCAAGCAGCGGCAGAAGGAAGAGTTGATCAAGCTTCACCCCGGCTTCGCGTCCGCGCGGAGCGTCGTGCTGCATCACTTCGGCACCGATCCGAAGTATCAAGCATGGCGGACGCAGATGGTCAGTGGGCAATTCGCCGGCCAGCAGCAGGCGGTGCTCAATCAAGTCACGTTGACAACGGTCGAAACATCGGCCGCGCCCGATCTTTCTGATGTCGCGTTGCCGACAGATGCCGTCGCGCCTGCGCCGGTGGTGACGCAGCAGGCCGCGCCAGATGCTTCCGCTGCGGCTAAGCCGGAAGGGACGCTCGCGGTTCCGGGCGCTGCCGACCTTACTCAACCAGCGCCGGTTCTCGCCGTTGAAGCGGCCCCTGGAGTTGCGATTAGAGGCTCGCTGACGTTGAATGCCGGCGTCAGCATTGCCAGCAATCCTGAAATCGCCCAGTTGCAAAACGAGGTCCGCACGAACCACGCGAACTTGCTCAGCACGACTACTCAGATCGGCAGCATTCAGATCAGCCGCTCGCAGCGCAACGCGACGGCCCTTTACGGCGTCGGGGCGATCGACGCGATTCCCGAGAAAACGATTCTCGACCTTGCCAAACATGAAAAGGAAAAGTATCCGGATATGGCGGGCCGGCCGTCGAAGCAAAAGGACGGCAAGATCGGCCGCTTCGGCTGGAAGGCCCAGAAGCCAACGCTCTATGAATTTGCCATGACTGCCTGCGCCGTCGAACTCGGCTTGAACGTGCCGGGGCACGAGCAGGCCGCCTTGCCTCTCAAGCCCGACTACAAAGCCCCCGGCCTCGACATGAACCAGGCCGAGTGCGATGCGCTCGTGAAATACCTGAAGGAGCTGCCCGCCCCGACCCAACGCAAGCCGGCCAGCGCGCAGGAAGCGGGCACCATCGATGCCGGCCACAAGCAGTTTGTAGCGGTCGGCTGCGCCAATTGCCACGTTCAGAAAGTCGGCGCGGCGGACGGCATTTACAGCGACCTCTTGCTCCATGAAATGGGACCGGAATTGGGCGATATCGGCGACTACGGCGTCTTCGTTCGCAACGCGCCCGAAGAAGATCAGCAGGAGCAGCCGGCCCCGCAGTTCGTGAATCCGAACAGTCCCGAGCCGCAGGCTAAGCTTTCGACCGATCAACTTGGCAAGGTCGTCGGCGCGATGCGGCAGGAATGGCGGACGCCGCCGCTGTGGGGCGTGCGCGACTCGGGCCCGTATCTGCACGACGGCCGGGCCGACACGCTCGAACAAGCCATCGCCTTCCACGGCGGTCAGGCAAGTTCCGCGGCAGTCAAGTTCTTCCAGCTCAAGCCGGAAGAGCGACAGAAAGTGATCGCATTCCTGAAGTCGCTCACCGCGCCCGAGCAAAAGATCGCGATGAAATAAAGTAGGTCAGTGCCTTTGGCCTGACCTGCTGCGATAAACACCGCGAAGCTGCGAACGACACGGCGAAGTCAGGCAAGGACGCCTGACCTACGGTTGTGTCGTGGCCTCCCACTTCCAATTGCATACCTCCGGCATGTCCTCCCCATACAGGTAGATGTATCGCTTGTGTTCAATGAGCTTTTCGCGCAGCTCCTGCTTGAGATAGGCGGCTCTCGCTCCTAACTGCGGAAGGCGGTCGAGAGCGTCGTGCGCGAGGTGGAAGCGATCGAGATCGTTGAGCACTGCCATGTCGAACGGCGTCGTGATCGTCCCCTCTTCCTTGTAGCCGCGCACGTGCAGATTGTCGTGATTCGTGCGGCGATAGGTCAGCCGGTGGATCAGCCACGGATAACCGTGGAAGGCGAAGATGATCGGCTTGTTGGCCGTGAATAGCGAATCGAAGTCCTTGTCGCTCAGCCCGTGCGGATGCTCGCTGGCGGGCTGGAGCTTCATTAGATCGACCACGTTGACCACGCGGATTTTCAGCTCCGGCAGCGCCCGGCGGAGGATTGACACGGCGGCCAGGGTCTCCAGTGTCGGCACGTCGCCGGCGCAGGCCATAATCACGTCGGGATCAAGCCCGCGATCGTTGCTGGCCCATTCCCAGATGCTGATCCCCTCCGTGCAATGCGTCACGGCCGCGTCCATCGCCAACCACTGCGGGGCCGCGTGCTTCCCCGCCACCACGACGTTCACATAGTGCCGGCTCCGCAGGCAGTGGTCCATCACGGAGAGCAGGCAGTTCGCGTCCGGCGGCAGATAGACGCGCACGATCTCGGCCTTCTTGTTGACGACGTGGTCGATGAACCCCGGGTCTTGGTGCGTGAAGCCGTTGTGATCTTGCCGCCAGACGTGCGACGCCAAGAGATAGTTGAGCGAGGCGATCTTTCGCCGCCACGGCAGCCCGAGCGTCACCTTCAGCCACTTGGCATGTTGGTTGAACATCGAATCGACGATGTGGATGAAGGCCTCGTAGCTGTTGAACAGCCCGTGCCGCCCAGTGAGCAGATAACCTTCGAGCCAGCCCTGGCACTGGTGCTCGCTCAAGACTTCCATGACGCGGCCGGTCGGCGCGAGATGATCGTCGCCCTTCACGGTTTCGGCGTCCCATTGGCGATTGGTCTGGTCGAACACGGCATTGAGCCGATTCGACATGGTTTCGTCCGGCCCGAAGATGCGGAAGTTGCGTTGGTCTTCGTTGAGCTTCACCACGTCGCGCAAGAAGCCGCCGAGCACGCGCGTGTCTTCCGCCGTGGAAGCGCCGGGAGCGGAAACGCCGACCGCATATTCGCGAAAGTCGGGCATCCGCAGATCGCACAGCAACAGGCCGCCGTTGGCATGGGGATTCGCGCCCATGCGGCGATTGCCTTTGGGCGCTAGCTCGGCCACCTCGGGATTAAATCGCCCTTGCTCGTCGAACAATTCCTCCGGCCTGTAGCTGCGGAGCCAGGCTTCAAGCTGCCGCAGATGCTCGGGTTTCTTGATCGGGTCGGAGAGCGGCACTTGATGCGCGCGGAATGTCCCTTCGACCTGCAGGCCATCGACCACTTTCGGCCCGGTCCAGCCCTTCGGCGAGCGCAACACGATCATCGGCCAGGCGGGGCGCTGCGTGACGCTGCGCTCGCGGGCATCGCGCTGGATTTGCCGAATCTGATCGATCGCCCGGTCGAGCGCGGCGGCCATCGCGGCGTGCATCGGCGCCGGTTGATCTCCTTCGACAAACAAAGGCGTCCAGCCACAGCCTTCGAGCAGCTTCCGTAATTCATCACGGCTGATCCGGGCCAGCACGGTGGGGTTCGCGATCTTGTACCCGTTCAGGTGTAGGATCGGCAGCACCGCCCCGTCGGTCGCCGGGTCGAGAAACTTGTTCGAATGCCAGGCGGTGGCCAGCGGACCTGTCTCCGCTTCGCCGTCGCCAACGACGCAAGCGACAATAAAGTTCGGATCATCGAACACCGCGCCAAAGGCATGGCTGAGCGAGTAGCCCAGCTCGCCTCCCTCGTGAATCGAGCCGGGAGTCTCCGGCGCGGCGTGGCTGGGGATGCCGCCGGGGAAAGAGAATTGCTTGAAGAGACGCTTCAACCCGGCTTCGTCGCGCGTGATCGCTGGGTAGATTTCGCTGTAGGTCCCCTCAAGATAAGTGTTCGCGACGACCGCCGGGCCGCCGTGACCGGGACCCGAAATGTAGATCATGTCGAGATCGTGCTGGTTGATTGCCCGATTGAGATGGGCATAGATGAAGTTCTGCCCCGGAGTGGTGCCCCAGTGGCCGAGCAGCCGTGGCTTGATATCGGTTGGCGCCAGCGGCCGACGGAGGAGCGGGTTGTCGAATAGATAAATCTGCCCGACCGACAGATAATTTGCCGCCCGCCAGTAGGCGTCGATCTTCTTGAGCATCTCGGGCGAAAGTGATTCCGGCATCGCAATTCCTCCTTGTGCTGGCTCCGAGCTAAACGATTCGCAGCGACATTATCCCACCAACGCCATGACCGTCCGCGCGATCACGATCTCTTCATCCGTCGGAATCACACGCACCGCCACGCGGCTATCGTCCGTCGAGATCACCGCGGCCGCTGCGCCGCCCCGCGCCGCATCATTCCGCGCCGGATCGAGCCGCAGGTCGAGGAACCCCAGCCCGGCGCAAATCTCGGTCCGCACCTCTGGCGAATGCTCGCCGATTCCCGCGGAAAACACAAGCGCCTCGAGCCCGCCCATCGCGGCCGCGTAGGCCCCGATCCACTTCCTCGCCTGGTAGCAAAACACGTCAATCGCCTCGGCCGCGCGAGAATCCTTTTCGCGCGCGGCCAGCAAATCGCGCACGTCAGGGCTGGTTTCCGAAACTCCCAACAGCCCGAAATTGCGATTGAGCCATTCATCCATTTTCTCAGGAGTAAGCTGTTCCTCGCGCATCAGGTAAACGATCAGCCCCGGATCGAGATCGCCGGGACGAGTCGCCATCACGAGCCCGGCAGTCGGTGTGAAAGCCATGCTCGTGTCGATCGGTTTGCCTCCTTGGACTGCCGCCATGCTCGCTCCAGCGCCGAGATGGGCAAAGATCACTCGTCCATCCGCCTCGCGCGGCGCGATCCGCAGCAGCTCGCCAAGCAGATACGTGTACGACAGCCCGTGAAAGCCAAACCGCCGCACGCCGGAGTCAAAATATCGCCGCGGGATCGGCAGCAATTTGGCCACGCGCGGCAGATCGCGATGAAAGGCCGTGTCGAAGCAAGCAAATTGTGGCACGCCGGCCAAGCGCCGCGCGAAAATCTCGATCAGGGCAATCTCGCGCGGCAGATGGGTCAGATCGAGCGGCACGGTTCGCTTCAACTCGGCGATAACTGCATCAGTGACGCTCTGATGCTCGATCAGCTTCGCCCCACCGTGAACGATGCGATGCCCGATGCCAACGAGCGCCGCGGATTCCAGCGTCTCGCGCAACGCCTCGATCAACTGTTCAGCCGCGTCTTCATGGTTTGCGGCAGCGATCTCGCGCCGCTGCGGCGCTCGGCCATTACCGCCGACAACCAGAGCGGTGCCTGGCTGCCCAATCCGCTCGATCGTGCCACTCAGCGTCCGCCGCGGTTCCACCCTTTCGTCCGTAGCGACCGCGAACAGCGCAAACTTGATGCTCGACGACCCGCCGTTGATCGCGAGAATCTGCCGCGCAGCGGCGGATGTGAGTAGATCATCCATCCCCAGAATCTAACGACACAACCGACGAGCGTAAATCACTTATTTCGCCACGGCGTGCCTCTCAGGCGATTCTCCGTTTGCGGGATCACTTACGATTGCCTCGGGGAAAGCTGCTTCGAGTCGTTTCAACTCGTCGTTTTCAGATGACTCCTGTTCCAAACCGATCTTATAAATCGCTTCATCGCCAAGCATTCTGCGATACCAGGGCACGCCGGGCGGGCCCTTGGGCCAAGTTTGATTCGGGGTGATCGGGTTGAAGTTCTCAATCGGCAAGAAGCTCGCGTGAGGGGAATGCTCGCGCAGCCATTTGCGCTGTTGCACGATGCGAATCTGCCAACCGACCCACATCGCGGCGGAGGCCACGAGCGCCGTCAACACGAACAGTGTCCGCAGCCGGAATTGAAACCAGCGCAGCCTCTGCGTGGGCGCCGCGGCGGTCTGAGCGGCGAAGTCGGGGAGACCATCCATCCCTATAATTTACGCGGCTACATCGCGCCGGTAAACCAGTAGCCTCCAGGTCGCCAAGCGCCTCCATTCGTACGCGGAGTGTCGGAGCCAAGTCAAATTGACCTCGTCTTCTGCGTCAGAACGAAAACATCGGCTTCAGGGAACGCGACTCGAATCCGTTTTTCGTCAATCGAGTTCTCCACGTCACCCTCCAACCCGATCTGAGATATCGCCTCGTCGCCGAAAAGCTCGCGATACCACGGTACGCTCGGCGTGCCGTTTGGATAAGCCTCATTTCGGATGATTGGGTCGTATTCCTTGATCGACAAGAAGATCGCGTGAGGATAATGCTCGCGCAGCCACTTGCGCTCTTGCACGATGCGAATCTGCCAGCCGACCCACATCGCGGCGAGCGCGATGAGCGCCGTCAGCACGAACAGCGTCCGCAGCCGGAATTGAAACCAGCGTAGCCGGAGCCGGGGCGCTGCGGCATTCTGGGCGGCGGGCTCGGGGTGATCATCCATCCCCGTAGTCTAACGGCAACATCCGACGAACGTAAATCTTTTGGCCGCCCGTAAGCTAGACTTTCCATGATTCGCCGGTGTCGTATTGCCCGGCATTCTCTTTGAAGCCCGGGGCGGATAGGCATGATTCTGAACGAAAGCAACTCGGTCTTGGATCGGTTTGTCGATAAAGCCGGCAAACTCTACACCCTCCCGGCGGTGGCCGTTGAGGTTTTGCAGCTTACGAACCATCCCAAAGTCGACGTCCAGCTTCTCCGGCATTGCATCGAGAACGATCCGGCCCTGACCACCCGCGTGTTGCGCGTGGTGAATAGTTCGCTGTTCGGGCTGAGCCACGAGGTTTCGGACTTGAGCCAGGCCCTGGCACTGCTTGGCACCAAGCCGCTCAAGCTGTTGGTGCTCGGCTTCAGCCTGCCGGGCAATCTGTTTGTCGGGATGGCGGGCGACATCCTCCGCCGGTATTGGCGGCGGACACTCACCAAAGCGGTCGCGGCCCGCGAGATAAGCGAGACGCTGTGGAAACTGCCGGGGGACGATGCCTTCATCGCCGGGCTATTGCAAGACGTCGGCATGCTCGTGCTCGTGCAGGACTTCGGCGAGCCGTATGTGCGATTTCTCGACTTGGCGTTTTCCAAGGCGGCCGACGTAGGAACGCTGGCCGCGAAATCGATTGGCTTCGATCATGCCCGGTTGAGTGCGCGGTTGCTCGAGTGCTGGGGATTGCCGCGAAATCTGGTCGAGGCGATCGGCTCGGGGCGCCCGCCGGCGACCATCGCCGATTTGTCGCCGACCGCGCGATGCTTGCCGCAAATCCTGCATCTCGCGGAATTGCTCGCGGGCCTGTTGACTGAGAACCGAACCGATCTGCTGGCCGATCTGCTCGATGCGGCCGAGCGCTACCACGCCTTGCGGCAAAGTCAACTTTCGCCACTGGTGAATACGCTGCAAGAAAAAGTCGAGCAACTCGCCGACGTGCTGAATCTCGAATTGCCGGCCGGCAAGGACTACACGGCGGTGCTGCTCGAAGCGCACGAGCGACTATCCGAAGTGGCCGCCGACGTGGCGGCGGATTTGATCGTGAGCAAAAAGCACGCCGACGAAACTGGCGAGACCGAATCGCTGCTGGCAGAAGTGCAATCGCTCGGCATCTCCGCACAGCAGGCGGCGCGCTCCGCAACCAGTCTCGCGGCCGCCGCTCCACCGAAAGAGTTGCGGAAGGAGATTTGGGCCGATAGCCACGCGGCCCATGCACCGGCCTCCGCTCATCTTCCGCCGGGTTCGATCGCTGAGGATTCGGCTCAACGAAGCGCCGCGGTTTCACCGGCCGGAGAAGTCGATCCGGCGTTTCTCGGCGAATTGGGCACAGTCGCCGCCTCGTGCCGTCAAGCGCGCTGCGCCTTGAGCCTGTTGTTGGTCGGAGTCGATCGATTCGAAGAGTTGGCGTTGGCACGCGGCGTGTCCGGCGCGGAACGGGTGGTCAGCTTTCTCGAGGCGAGCTGCCGAGCCACCGGCGCTTCCAGCGCGGTCTGCCGACGGGTTCGCGACGATCAATTCGCCTTGGTGCTGCCCGCCTGCGATCGGCAAGCCGCCGTCGCGATTGGGAACCAACTGCTCGCAGCCATGCGGCGGTTCGGTGCGCCCTTGCCGGGCCAAATGCGGCCGTCGGTCACGGTGAGCATCGGGATTGCCGCGGTGACCGCGCCACCGAAGAATTTCCTGCCGGCCGATTTGATCGAAAGCGCCGAGCGATGCTTGCATGCCTCGAGGCATTCCGGCGGCAACGCGCTGAAGAGCATCGAGATCTATTGAGCAAAAGCTCAACTCATTTGCGCTTTTTGCGATCGCGCCGGGCATGGTATGTTGAACCTATGAGCGAGACCGCCAATGCGCCGGACGGACCGATCGCTGAGGCTGCGCTGGCGGCCGCGCAGGAAGCGACGCCACACGCGGAATCGGCGTCCGATCCCGGGCCGCACGTTCCGGCGAATATGCCGGATGAATTCAGCGAGGGGCCGCCTCCATATCGGCGACGAGTGATATTGCCGCTCGCCCTGTTCCTGGCCGCTTGTGCGACGACCTTCGCGGCGGGGGTCTACGGCTGGGAGCCGATGTACCCCGATGAGACGCTGCTCGACAAGATTCATCATTTTTGGCCGCGGGGTTTGGAATACATGACCGCGGTGATCGCGGTACTGTTCGCGCACGAGATGGGGCATTTCCTGATGACGGTCCGCTACCGGATCCCCGCGAGTTATCCGATCTTCATCCCGATGCCGATCATGATGATGACCGGCACGATGGGGGCAGTGATCAGCATGGACGGCCTGCGCGCCGACCGGCGACAGCTTTTCGACATCGGCATCGCCGGGCCGCTGGCCGGATTGGTGCTCACGATCCCGTTTGTTTTCATCGGGCTGAAGACCGCGGAGTCAGTGAAGGGCCCCGCCCCGCCGGGCTCGGCCGTCTTGGCCGATGACGGGAGCCAAGCGACCGGCATTCATTATGGCGAGCCGCTGCTGATCAAGCTGCTCCTACCCTACCTCCGTCCCGACCTGCCGGAGAATGCCGAGATTCGGCTCAACCCGCTGTTGATGGCGGGATGGGTCGGGCTGCTCATCACTGGGCTGAACATGATGCCCGTCAGCCAACTCGACGGCGGCCACATTATTTACGGCCTGCTCGGCCGCCGCGGCCGCTGGGTTGCGCGTGCTTTTCTGTTTGCGGCGATCGCGTTCGTGGTGATCGGCGAGCACTATAGCTGGCTCGTGATGATCGTGCTGGTGATTTTTCTGGGCGCCGACCATCCACCAACCTCGAACGATCGGGCGCGGATCGGCCCGTTGCGCTGGCTCATCGGCATCGCATCGCTGGCAATCCCCATCTTGTGCTTCACGCCGTCGCCGTTCTCACCCGACTGAGCGGGAACGAGCGATCAAGTCGTTTCCATATCGCGACTTACTCGATTAGCTAGCGGCGATCCGATGATCGCCGCAGTGATCCACCGGCGGCGGATTTCGACTATCCTGTGCGTCACACAGGATTATGATGGATAGTATCGCCAGTGCGATCAACTAATCGGAACAACGGCTTCGAGCCTATAAGCACTGCGACCCGGCAGGACGCCTGGCCCCCAATCCTGCGATCGATCATGTCTTCTGCGCAGCCCAAGGCCACACTCAAGATCCTCAAGGGATCGAACGCGGGCGATTGTTATAATCTCTCGGCCGATCGGGTCGTTCTCGGCAGGGAGCCGCAATGCGACATCGTGCTTCCGCGCACGACGATTTCGCGGCGACACGCCCAAATTGCGCGGGACGCCGAGGGCTTCTTTATCGAAGATCTCGACAGCCTCAACGGCACTTTCGTCGACAGCAGCCGGATCGCCGGCCCGCAGCGATTGCGCGGCGGCGAGCACATTCAAATCGACGAATTTCTGATGAGTTTTCGCCAGGCGAACGCCCAGGCGGACGAGGTCGAGCTGGACCTCAGGACGCAGGTGCTCGTCACGACGAAGGGACTGGCGGATCCCACGCAGAATGATCGAAAGCAGAATATCCGCTCGACGTTCGTCGGCGACTTCGCCGTGCTGTCCGGGGCGGGGTTGCGAAGCGAAGTCGATCCGCAAGTCAAATTGGACGCCGTCCTCGACATCATCCGCAACGTCGGAACGCCGCTCGATATCGACGAAGTGCTCCAGCGCATCCTCGACACGCTATTTCAGATCTTTCCTCAAGCCGATCGCGGCTATATGTTTCTCACCGAGGCTGGAGAGCTGCAAACGCTTCCTTGCGCAATGAAGCACCGCGTTTACGAGGAGGACCCGGCTTCGACGATCGGCTTGCGGAACAGTTCCTTGGCAGCGGAAGTCATCACCGCGGGAGAACCGCTGCTCTTCACATTCGCCGACGATAGTCGGAGCGGACGGGGCGAATCGCCGCTGGCCGATCCGATTCGCGCCACGATGGCCGCGCCGATGCTTACGCCGTCGAACGAGACGGTCGGCGTGCTCCAGCTCGAAACGGAAGACACGGGCCGTCAATTCATCGATAAGGATTTGCATTTGCTCGCGAGCATTGGCAGCCTGGCCGGACAACTCGTCGAGCATACTCGGCTGATCGAACGCGACCGCGCCGAGGCGGCGCTGGCTCGCGAGCACGCGGCGCTGAGCGAAGCGAATCGGCGAAAAGACGAGTTTCTGGCAATGCTCGGCCACGAGCTGCGCAACCCGCTCGCGCCGCTGGTGAGCGCTCTGGCAGTGATGGCCGAGAAGAATATGGACGCCGAGACCCTCGATTGGGCCCGCCAGCTCATGGAGCGGCAGGTGGGCCACATGGTCCGTCTGGTGGACGATTTGCTCGACGTTTCGCGGATCGAGCGCGGCAAGTTCACGCTGCGGATCGAGCGCGTGGAACTCGCGCGAGTGATTGCCAACGCCGTCGAAGCCAGCCAGCCGTTGATCAACTCGCACGGTCACACTCTCCATCTGTCGGTTTCCTCCGAGCCGCATTGGCTTGAGGCCGATCCAACGCGGCTGGCTCAAGTCCTCACCAACCTGCTCAACAACGCGGCCAAGTACATGGAGCCGGGCGGAAAAATCTGGCTCACGGCCGAAACTGGAGGCGGGCAGCTCATTATCCGCGTGCGCGACACGGGGATCGGCATTGCCGCCGAAATGCTGCCGCGCGTTTTCGAGCCGTTTACGCAAGCCAAGCAATCGTTGGATCGCTCTCAAGGCGGGCTGGGCATCGGCCTGAGCCTGGTGCGAAAAATCGTCGAGCTGCATGGCGGAGACGTGTCGGCCGAGAGCGAGGGGCCGCGCAGGGGAAGCACGTTCACTATTCGCCTGCCGATCGTTGAGACCTCTGAGAATGAATCGCGCGAGTCGCCTGCCGCGATCGAGGGCGCCGTGCCGAGACGAGTGCTGGTGGTGGACGATCAGGTCGCGCAGGCGGAAGTATTGGCGAAGTTGTTCACTAAGCTCTGGGGCCACGATGTGGCCATCGCGCATGACGGCACTTCAGCGTGGGAATCGATGCGCGCTCAGCATCCCGACGTGGTGCTGCTCGATATCGGGCTGCCGGGCGTCAACGGCTACGAACTGGCCCGGCGCGTGCGCGGCGAGCCGGAATTCCGCGACACGCTGCTCGTGGCGCTGACCGGGTATGGGCAAGAGGCGGATCAGCTCCGCTCGCAAGAGGCGGGATTCGACTTGCACCTCGTTAAGCCGCCCTCAGTTTCGA
Organism: Pirellulales bacterium; assembly: GCA_035939775.1. Classification (NCBI taxonomy): domain Bacteria; kingdom Pseudomonadati; phylum Planctomycetota; class Planctomycetia; order Pirellulales; species Pirellulales bacterium. The sequence goes on from DASZFO010000365.1 coordinate 13,516, forward strand.
TCTTGAAAGAGGTCTTCGCTCACCCCAAGTTGGGCCGACAGTCGTAACCCGCCGCGTTTTCGCGGCTGGGCGGCAGCGGCCGACTTCGCGGGCGTTCGCGACCGACGGCTATCCTGCCTCGTGCCGACGGCCACCTTCGTAAGTCGCCGGCGATTACCGCATGGCCGCCTCGTTTTGTCGCAAAGCACTCAAGATCGCCGCCCTGGGCGGCCGTTATGAATACTGCGCGCCTGTCGCCTGAGAAATGGGTTCAGTTCGCGCAGACTCCTTTCGATGGCAATTTGCATTGACAAGGCGGACTTTGCCGGCGGAGTTTAGGCCCGCCGTTTGCTCTTATACAAATCGGCAAGGAAACCGTGAACACCATGTGACTCCCGAGGCCGTGACTGACATCTAAGCTAGAGGGACCGGGACGAGCGAGGAGATTTGACATGTGGCGATTTGCGATGCTTCCGTTAATGCTGGCGATTGTCGCCGGGGCGCTGTTCTTTGCGTGTGAATCCGCGACGGCAACCGGTTTGGCGGCGTTCCTTGTGGTCGCGTTCCTTGGTCTCTGCGCGGTCATGCTGGCTGCCGGAGGCCACGAATTCCGGTCGATATCGTAGCGGACGCCCGCGAGGCTCCTGGTCGCCTCTCATCGCCCAACGATCCAGCGATAGACGACGTACAAGCATAGGGCAATGCCGATCACGATCCACAATGGCTTAGGCCCGGCTGGCGCGTCTTCCTCAGAGACGTAGCGCTCACAATATGGGCATTGCTGTGAATCCTCGTGAATCTGCTTGCGGCAATATGGGCAAGCGATCGTCGGTTCGCCATCGTCTCCCTGGAGCGATTCAACCTCGTCGTCTTCGTCGCCAGAGTCATCAATCCAATCGTCGCGATCATCGTTTTTCCATCGCGGCATGATTGTTTCAAACCTCCGCGCCGCCCTGGCAACTTCTTTGGCAGTTTATCCACGTCGGGCGGCGGTTGTCCAGCATTGGACGATCTCCATTCATCTGCTCCGGAGTCAGCAGCGCCGCCTGGTCATTGAATTGGCTCGGCTCCCGCAGGGGGAAGAGCCACTGAATGAAATCGTAGACCAGTTCGAGGCGACCGTATTCCCAAACAAGGATTTCTTCGAGTCGCCGGCCTTCGCTATCAACTCCGTCGCCGCGATAGAATTCGATTAGATCGGCGGACATGACGAATGGCTCCGATTGAGTTCTTGTCGCCGTCGCTGCCCGCGTCGGAACGCCGCTTGACTCATTATAACGCGACGGTGCTGCTCCGGACTGCGATTGACACGTGTTGCGGTAAAGCGGAAAAAATCGGAACTAAAGCCCGGACCGTCCGATTCCTTGGTTTCGTAGTTGACCTGCGGTGGCGCATTCGGTGGTTGCCCATGATAGGCGGCAGATTGGCGGTTTTCTCGTTGGTGGTCTTATTGCTCGCCTGCGGCGCACGCGTTGCGATTTGCGCAACTCCGCCGCTGCCGACGGCGTCCAACGAGCCGGCGGTCAATGAATCGCTATCGAGTCTTGCCCAACGGATCGTCGTTGAAAGTCTGCCGCGGCAATTCGAGGACAAGAAGCATTGGGGGAAGACGACGAAAATCGTCGACGGGCTGCGGCTCAAAGTCGATGGCGATGGGCTGAAACTCCGGAAGCACACCGCGGAAGTGAAAGACGGCGTTTGGAAGCAATATAAGGCCGAGTTGATCGATCCTGAGCATCAGTTGCAAATTCGCGTGGCCAACATCCGCCAGACCGACGCCGGGCACAGCGCTTTCCAGGTGTTCCTCTCGGCGCGGCTTCGTGGCGAGGCCCAAATCGAGCAATGGAAGGACGGCGTCAAGCTATTTAACGCGGACGCTCAAGCCGATAGCAAGGTCGAGGCCCGACTCGATTGCGACTTGGCCTGGGATTGGAAGGCGTCGGGCGTTCTTGGCGAATTCACCGTCGAGCCGAAAGTGACGGGCGCACAAATCGAACTCGTCGAGTTCGACCTGAAGAAGGTGAGCAAAATCGAAGGTTGGGCCGCGCGCGAGTTGGGAGAAAATCTCAAAGGAGTCATCGCCAAAAAACTGCACGATGAAGAGCCGAAGCTCGCCGACAAGCTCAACAAGGCGATTCAGAAACGTCAGGACCGGCTGCGATTCTCGCCCGACGACGTCGTCGCGGGCGGATTGTCCAAGCTCGAATCGCTGTTCAATCCCGAAAAGGAGAGGGGCCGGAAATGAACGCGAATCCACTCGAATGAGGTGAGATGGAGATCAATCGCGCGACGGCGAATCGGCCGTTTGCCGCACTTCGCGGCCGAAGCGTGATTTCTGCTCGGCCTGCCGCTCCTGGTAGCGCCGCCGAGCGCTCTTCAAGCCGCTCGTGCGAATGCGGCGGTAGAAAATCCAACCAACCGAGCCGCCGACGATCAGAATAACGGTCGCCGTGACAATGCCGCCCAGCCACGGCCGGTCCCCAAGCAGCACGCCCACGCCTCCCGCGATGCCGGCCAGCAGCAACCAGACGGTGCACGCGACGAAAGCCAATCCCGCCACTGCCGCAAGCGTTCCGAGCGCGACCAGGATTAGCAGATTGCGGATTTTGAGCTTCGCGCGATCGACCTGCGTGGCCAATAGATAGGCCAGATACTCGACCGCCTCGGCCAATTGCTTGAACACGGCGGCCAGGGCCTCGGGACCAGCGGGCTTGCCATCGGGATCGGCGCGCCCCGCGTCGGCGGCGCTGGCGTCGCGCGGATTCGCGTCCGATGGTTTCGCGGATTCTGTCGGCTCGTCGAGGGGCATCGCTGGTCTTACGTTAGGCTATGTCGTGCTAGCGGCGGACGACCAAACCGATCAGCAGACCGACTCCCGCCGCGATCAATAACGATTTAATCGGCTGTTTGCGAACGAAATCCTCCGCCGAATTCGTGCAGTCGCGAAGCTGCTCGCTCCAGGCGGAGCAACATTCCGAGGCTGCGTGGGCGAAATGCTCCATCGTCTCCTGAGCCTTTCCATGGGCCGGGCCCGATCCCGGAACGCTTTCCGCTGCATCGCTCATGATGGTTCTCCTGAAGGCAGTGGGCTTAGTACAGCAATCAACATACAGTGACTGCGATCCGACGTTTGCGAGGCCCGTGCATTGTATGTTGTCTACTGACT
>DASZFO010000366.1 GCA_035939775.1 Pirellulales bacterium
CGTTGCGGATCGCCGAGATGCCCTTGATCCGATCGTCGTTCACCAATTCGGCGATTCGCTCCTCGATCCGATCGCGGGCTTGCTGGAACGGAATCTCGTTGACGACGATCCGGAACCGGCCCTTGCCGTATTCTTCGATGCGGGTGCGGGCGCGCAGCGTGATCGTGCCGCGGCCCGAATGGTAACCGCGGCGGATGCCCGTGCGCCCCATCACGACTCCGCCGGTCGGGAAATCCGGCCCCGGCACGATCTCAAGCAGCTCGTCGATTGAAACGTTCGGCTCATCGATTAGCTTCACGAGCGCTTCGCAGATTTCGCCAAGGTTGTGCGGCGGGATCGAGGTGGCCATGCCGACCGCGATGCCATTGGCGCCGTTGACCATCAAATTCGGGAATTTCGACGGCAGGACGGTCGGCTCGAGATGCCGTTCGTCGTAGGTTGGCACGTAATCGACCGTGTCGAGCTTGAGGTCTTCAAGCAGCAGCGCCGCAATCGGCGACATGCGGGCTTCGGTGTACCGCATCGCGGCCGGCGGCAGCCCGGCGATTGAGCCGAAGTTCCCCTGCTTGTCGATCAGCACGTGGCGCATGTTCCACTCCTGGGCCATGCGGACCAGGGTGGGATAGATCACGCTCTCGCCGTGCGGATGATAGTTGCCGCTCGTGTCGCCGGAGATTTTGGCGCACTTGACGCGGCTGGCGCCCGGCGTGAGATTCAGGTCGTTCATCGCGACGAGAATTCGCCGCTGCGACGGCTTGAGCCCGTCGCGCACATCGGGCAACGCCCGCGCCACGATCACGCTCATCGCGTAAGTCAGGTAGCTATCCTTCAGCTCCTGCTCGATCGGCAACTCGATAATCCGCCCCGGCGGCGGCGCGGCGGCGCCTGAGCCGTTGCTTCCCGCGCCGTTTTCCAGGCCGTCTCCCGCTTCGGCATCGCCATTGCCGGCGGGGAGCGAATTCTCGGGCTCGTTAGGGTCGCTTGGTTCGTTGGAATCGGTAGACAAACAACAGTCCTTTCAGCGAAGACATCCTGGCTCTGGCCGATCCGTCCGAATTGCCCAGAGTGGCAAGCCAAATTGTGCGATTTTGAAGCCCGGATTGTATCGCTTTTCGGGGTTGCCGACAACCGCTTGGCGGGCGCGAAAAGCCGATTGCAAGTCTTTTTGCCATTTTGACTTGCATTCACCGGCCTCGGGCTGAAACCGAGCGCGGCACGGAAGCGGAAAAACGAGGCGTTTTCTGCCCCAATTTAGAGACGCGAAAGGGCGGAACGTTGCTCGAAATAACCGAGCGTTTGGAGACATTCGACCAGCCGTCTGGCGACCGGGCCGGCGCTGGCGGCCGCGTCGCCGGCGTGTTCCAAAACGACGACGAAGGCCACTTGCGGGTTGTCGGCCGGCGCGTAGCCGGCGAACCATGCATGGTCGGCTGTGCCGTCGCCCGTCTCGGCGGTGCCGGTCTTGCCGGCGATCGAGACGCCCTCGAGGGCGATCGTCGCGTGCCCGGTGCCTTGCGAATCCGCCACCACGCGGCGCAGCCCCTCGCGAACGATGTCGAGCTTCCGCGAATCGAGACCTGGGATTGGTTGCGGCGCGGAAATGCCAAGGTCGGGCAGATCGGAATCGCCGGCCGAATCGCCCGAGTCCGATACGGGCAAGCTAATCCGCTCAGCGACGTGCGGCGTGACCAATTGCCCGCCGTTGGCAATCGCCGCCATCATCCGCACGACTTGCAACGGAGTGGCGGTCAACGAGCCCTGACCGATCGCCAAAGTCTCGGCGTCTTCGTGACGGCGCGGCCTGCTCGTCGACGGGGGCGCCGCCGCTTCGATCGCCGGCAGGTTTCCGGCCACTTCTCCCGCGAGATCAATCCCCGCGCGGGCGCCGAAGCCGAAGCGGCGCCCCCAATCCACCAGCCGCCCGGCCCCGAGCTGTTCCGCGTGGTGAAAGAAATAAACGTTGCAGCTTTGGGCCAGCGCATCGACGAGCGTCATCGGGCCATGTCCGATTCCATAACGTCGATAGATCATGCACCTCTGGCTTTCGGGCGAGTTCAAGTAGCCCTGGCAAACAAACGGCCGGTTTGGATCGAATGCCGAGCTGTCGAGCAAAGCAATCGCCGAGACCGTCTTGAAAACGGAACCGGGCGGAAGGGCCATTTGAATCGTACGGTCGAAGAGCGGATGTCCCGGATCGGCAAGGGACCGCTGGATGCCGGCCGCGTCCGAGTCGGCAAACACAGCCGGCTCGAAGCGCGGAGCGCTGGCGGCGGCCAGGATCGCCCCGTTGCGGACCTCGATCACCACGATGGCTCCTCCTGATGTCCGCTGGCCACGATCATCTGAGATCGAAACTCGTCTGGACAGGGCGGCATCCAAAAGTGCTTCGGCCGAGCGCTCGAGCGCCGGATCCACGGTGAGCACCAAATCGTGCCCCGCGACAGGATCGCGTTCGATTTTCGTAGCGAGCAGTCGTCCGTGATGGTCGAGCCGGTCGAGCGCTGCGCCGTCTTGACCGCGGAGCAGCGCATCGTATTGCCGCTCGACTCCCGCCTGGCCGCCGCGGCCAGCCGCGTTCGGCGCCGCGCGAACGTATCCCAGCAAATGCGCGGCCGAGGACTTGCCGGGATAAACTCGCCGGCTGCCGCGAATGATCTGGACGCCCGGATACGCTTCCGGGCACCCTTCGATCTCGGCCACGGCCTCGAGCGAAAGGCCCTCGAAGACGACGTGTTCCTGAAGTTCCTCAGCGACCGTGATGGCTGCCGGCGGTTCGTCGTTGGCTTGAAAAAGGGCCTTGAACAGCGTGCGCCCCGCGGCCGAGAGCCAGGAGTCGTCTGGCGAGGCGTTCTCCTGCGCTGAATCGGCTCGTCCGCGCTCGTCCGCTTGGCGAGAGTTGCCGGGGCGGTTCACTCGTTCCGACAATTCGCGAACGTGCACCTGAATTCGGCCGCAGCGGGCTTGCCACTCTTCGCTCGACAGCCCGCAAAGTTCAGCCAGCCGGCGCTGCATTTCGGCCCGCTCGCCGCGAAGGCGGGCTTCCTCCGCGGCCAAGCGCTCGGGCTGCCGGCGCTCGCGCGGGGTCAATCGCGATCGAGCGGTCGTACGGAGCCAGTGCGGATCGGGTGGCTCTTCCAGGTAGCGATAGCGTAGGGCCAAGGCGATGAGCGGCTCGTCGGCGGCGAGCACCGTCCCGTCGCGGGCCAGGATCCGCCCGCGAGTCGCCGGAACGATGCGGCTACGCTCGATCGGCCGCGTCGATTCCGCGCGGTATTCATCGCCATAACCGATCTCCAGCACGACCAGCCGTCCGAAAACGCCCGCACAAGCGATGACGAATCCGGCGAGCAGCCAGCGCAGTCGCTGAGTAGGAACCGACATGTCGCTTGCGCGTCGCTCATCCTTCATCCTTCATCCCTCATCCCTTGACCCTCGCCCCTTGCCGACGACCTTCACCAAGCCAGCCGACGACCATCAGCAGCGGCAACGCCACGCCGGTCGTATACACGCCGACGCCGACTGCCCGTACGGCGAGCGAAGGCCAGGGGAGCGTTGTCTCGCCGAGGAGCCGGCAAATCACGACCTCACCAATTGCAATCGCCGTGGTCGCCAGCCAGACGACCGCCAGTCGCACGATGAGATGATTCATGTCGAGCTTGGTGCGGAGCCAGGCCACCGCAAACCCGACCAGGGCAAACAACCCCAGCCCGACGCCAAGCAGGCCGGTGGAGGTGAGATCGAATGCCAGGCCGACCATCGCCGTCGCAACGAATCCGCGCCGCCAGCCCGTCAATAATTGCCAGACGATCGCGACGAGCGAGAGTAGATCGGGCATCACATGCCGCACCTCGAACGCCGGGACGAGCGTCGTCTGCAGCACCGCGGCAATGTACGTGGCAAGGATTAGAAAGATGACCGCCATAGTTCGAGGACTCAAAATCCAAAATCAGAAATCCGAAATCAGTAATTGGCGACGCGCGCCGGATTCAGTTCCATTCGCAGCACGGCGACTTCGCGCGGCTCGTCGGCGCCATCGGACGGCTGCATCCAGATTTGCCAATGCGCCGCGGCGCCCGGGTGCTCGACGCGAACGACCGTGCCGTAAAGCAGCGGCGCGGGCAGAACACCGTCGCCAACGGTGTAGACCTCGTCCCTCACCGAAACCGGTTCGGTTGCCGCGACCAATTCGATTTGGCAAAGCCGATCGCCGCTGCCGACGAGCACGCCCCGCGGGCCGAGCCGCAATTGGCCGCCGTCGCGATGGGCGAGTTGCACCGTGTCGCGATAGCCCGAGTCCGTGGTCCGCCGGACGAGGCTCGTGTGCGCGGCGACCATCGCCAACTTGCCCCAGACGCGGCGGCCGGCTAATACTAACCGTCCGGATTCCAATCCGAGGTCATGGCCGCCGTCGATCAGCGATCGGGTGTCGGTTGACGCTTCGGTACCTTCAATGACCAGCGCCCCAAGTGATGCTCCGGCACGACTGCCGACATCGAGCAACTGGCTGCCTCGCAAGAATGTCTGCGCGGCATGACCGAGCACGCGGGCGGTAATCGCTTCGGTCCGCAACAGCGGTTCGGTCGGCGAGCCTGCTTCGCCGCGGGCGGATGGATCGGCCGCAAGGACGCGCGCCGCATTGAGAGTGGCCTCGAGGCGTCGATTCCGCTCTTCGAACTCTTGCAATTTCCGTTCGGCCTCGGCCAGCCGCGTCGCGTCGTCGAAATCGATCCGCAAACAGGCCAGTTTATCTCCCGAGAATTCGATGGCGCCGGCCGCGATCGATTGTGCTGGCTGCAAACAGGCGCTCCAGGCGTTTCGCGCCGGTTCGGTCAGGCGCGCCGGCAAGAGATAGAGCACTGCCGCCGCGGCGAGTAGAATCGCCAGCATGCCGGGCAACGACGTCAACCGGCTCAAACCATCGCGCCATTTCGGCTTCGGCGAATGCTCAGACATCGTCATCGCTCGACTCCAATGCGCCGCGCCAAGCATCCAAACGCTCCAGGCAAATCAGCGTGCCTTTTGCCACGGCCGTGAGCGCATCGGCCGCAATTCGCGCCGGGACGCCGGTCCGCTCCGCAGTGAACCGATCCAGCGCGCGAAGCAGCGAGCCGCCACCACAGAGCACCAAGCCGTGGTGCGCCAAATCGGCCGCCAGATCTGGGCTGCACCCGTCGACCGTCTGCCGGATCGCATCGACGATCGATTCAAGCGGATCGGCCAGCGCCTCGCGAATCTCTTCGCTGGTGATTGTGAGCCGCCGCGGCAGACCGCTGGCGGCATCGGCCCCGGCCACCTCTTCGACCAGCTCCTCTTCGAGCGGATAGGCGCTGCCGATGTCGATCCGCAATTGCTCGGCGGCGGCCGGCCCGACACGAAGACCGTATCTGCGGCGAAGATAATCCACGATCGCTTGATCCATGTGATCGCCGCCGACGCGGAGCGAGCGGCACGAGACGATGTCGCCGACGCTGAGCACGGCGACCTCGGTCGTGCCGCCCCCGATATCCACCACCATGCTCGCGATCGGCTCGGCGACCGGCAACCCGACTCCGATCGCGGCGGCCTTCGCTTCTGGAATGAGCAGCACCTCGCGCGCCCCGGCGCGTTGGGCGCTATTGAATACGGCCCGCTTTTCCACCGGCGTGATCGAGCCGGGCACCGCGATCAGCACGCGCGGCCGCGAGCTGAAACGGCCGCGCCGCACCTTCCGGAGGAAATACCGCAGCATTGCCTCGCAGAGATGGAAATCGGTGATCACACCGTCCCTGAGCGGATGGACGACCGAGATCGATTCGGGTGTGCGGCCCCACATCTGCCGGGCAAGATGCCCGACTGCGCAGCCGCCGGACAGGACCTGTCGCGCGCGGGCGCCGACCGCCACGACCGACGGTTCATTGAGCACCAGCCCCTCGCCGGGAACGCTGATCAGCGTGTTGACCGTTCCCAGATCGATGGCCAGATCGGAACTGAAATATCCGAAGACGCGATTGAGCATCCATGCTCTCGCAGGGGCTGGGGATTGGGGGCTGGAAGAAGTGCCGAAGGACTATTGCTTCGTACTTTGCACTTCGTACTTTGTACTTGTTACGGACTTGGCGTTGGGTTGACGGCGGGGGCGGGTTGAGGTTCGGGGACAGAGGACGCTTGCGCGTCTTGCGGGACCTTGACCTTCATCTGAAAGGCATTCATCTCCAGATACAGGAACAGGCAGCCTACCATGATGAAGATCAATGACAGGATCAGCATCATCGTGTAAATATTCGCCCGCTGTTTCTGGACGAACACGCCGCGTCCCGAATCGGCTTTCAAGTCTGCGATTGCCACGCTCTGCCTCGCGGGATACTTCTAAGAGATTGATGTCGTGGTTGTCGTGGCCGACGCTGCCAGCGTCGGATCGGGACCGACGCTGCCAGCGTCGGCTACGTTCGGAATGTTCTAGGCCTTCAACTTCGTCGCGACTTCGTCGTCCGCGTGGATCGCTTCCTGCTTGAATTCCTTGAGGATCATGCAAATCGCTTGATGGGGGTGGGCTTCGAGGACCTGAATCCGGCCCAGATATTTGCTGCCGCGATAAACCTCGAGCGTGTTGCCTTCGCGGAGCCCGTCGTCGCTGCCGAGCGAAATCTCGACCCGATCATCTTTATCCATTGCCAGGATTCGCCCGCGGAGCGGCGGCGGTTCGCCGTTGGCCGGATCGGCGATGGTCGCGCCGAATTTCTTCAGGATCACCGTCGCTTTAGCCACGTCGCTCGCCAGTTGCTTGTTGCGCTCCTCGAGATCGCGCTTTTGACCCATCGCGATGTGGAGCTTGTCTTCCGTTTCGGTGGCGAGCTTGAGCTGCTGATCCACCTTCTTGTTGGCGTCGCGAATGTCTTCTCGCAGGGCAACGTTCTCCTTCCGCAGGTCGGAAAGACTTTTTTGCTGGTCTCCCAGCAGGTTCGCTTGGGCGTCTAAACGCTTTTGCTCGCCGGCGACCGCGGTCTCCAGTTCGGCCTTGTGCTCTTCGGCCTTGGCAATCGCGGTCTGGGCCTTGGCAAGTGCTTGCAAGTGGCTCGCCTTTTCGGTCGCCAACACGCCTTGGTATTTCAAAACGTCTGCGCGGAGATCGGCCGATTCCTTGCGGGCTTCGGTCAATTGCTCCTTCCAGCCCCCTTTGCCCGTCACAGCGTCGTGCCAATTCTGATGGGTCGCAAAGACCATCAGACCCATGGTCATAAACACGGTGCTGGCGACCATAATGAGTACGACGAAGATTTTGCCGACGAGATTCATCGGGCCTCTCCTTGGAAATTCAACAACATCAACCGGCCACGATCACGCTACGGTTAAAGGGCGGTCAACCCGAACTGTCGTTCCGGGTCGGAAAAACAGACATGCGACGATCAAAGTTCCTATCCCAATGGCAGATACGCCGGGAATTACCCAGTTAGTATAACTTCGATCAATCGCAGGTGTCAATTGTGGCCGTGAGAATCGAAGGGCGAACTACTGTTTCAATAAGCCCAGCTTGGCGAAGAGCGGTTGAGGCTGATAGGCATTCTCGCGCGGGGTTGCCATGATATTTTGGCAGTTCCAGAAGCGAAGCAGACCGATCACGGCGTTTCGGCAGGCGGCCATGACTTGAGGGGCGCGACCCTTTCGGATCCGGCTATGATCCTCGCCAAAGCTGACATCGCGCACGTAAGGCAAGCGATTTTCAATGCCCCAGTGGCCGCGTCAGCAAGCCATCGTCCAAGCCGCCGAGGCCCGCGAGCGGTTCAAACTGGTGATCGCCTGGCAGACTTCACGCTGGCAAAATGCGGCATCGCCCGTTACCACGCGACCTCGAAGCACCAGCCCCTTCAGCAGTTCCAGCACCGTCTTGGCCTCGTTGGTTTTGCTGTCGACCGGCATCTGGCTCAGCACACAGCCGGTTTGATGATCGAACGCAGACAACCAATGCACGGTGCGCTGGTGGGACTGCAACGTCCCACAGAGAGTCTTGCCATCCACCGCCACCGGACGGGGACTGCTTGATTTGGGCAGCATGGACAGGGCGTCCTGCACCCAGCGACTGACGGCCTCTTCCAAGGCCTCGGGCACGATCCGC
>DASZFO010000367.1 GCA_035939775.1 Pirellulales bacterium
ATGGATTCCCATGGCCGATGGACCCGAACTCGTCGGGCAGGACGAAGTTGCCGACTTGCTCAAGCAGGCGAAGGAAGCTTCGCCTGCCCGGCCCGATGCGAAGCCCCAGGCGGCGGAAGCTCCCGGCCCAATGCTCGGGCAAGGCGAGATCGAAGCCCTGCTGAAGCAGAACGCCGGTCGAGCTGCCCCCGTGGAGGGAAAAGGCGCCGCGGGCGGCGGCCTACCGCTTGCATCTCCTCCCGGTGTGTTCCCACCTCAGCCGGCCGGAAGCGAACCGGTTCGCGCCGAAGCGCCCGGCAACATCGCGGCGGGTGACATCGATTTTTTGATCACTCAGGCCGAGCAGGCGCTGGCTTCGATCAACGCGCCCGAAAAGAGCGATCCGCCTCCTGGCGTCACGCCGTTTCGGCTGATCGATTTTTCCGGCGCGCCGGCTTCGACCGACAGCGCCACGCTCGAGCTGATTCGCGACGTCGAATTGGATTTGAAAATCGAGTTGGGTCGCACGCAGATGTATCTGGAAGACGTGCTGAAGCTCAGCAAAGGAGCGGTCGTGCCGCTCGACAAATTGGCCGGCGATCCCGTGGATATTTACGTCAACGGGCGGCTTATTGCCCGCGGGGAAGTATTGATCCTGAACGACAATTTTTGTGTTCGGATCGCGGAGTTGGTGGCGGGAGAGAACCCGACGTCGGCGTGACGCCGAAATCTTGCCGCCGACAATAGCAGCGTCGGCCACGTAGACGACGCTGCCAAAGTCGCCGGTCCACCACCAACCGCGATCGACGTTGCACCAAAGCCAGGGATGGACGCGATGGCTCAATGGATTGGGCTGACGATTGGAGCGGCTTGCGTGGCACTCATGGCCGCGTCCTGCATGGCCGCGCCGGCGTCGGACCGGGTCGAGCAGACGACCTATCAGATCCCCGGCGATCCGCGCTCCGCGATCGACAATCCGCCGCGAGCTTCTCATAGCGCGATGGCAAACCGCGGCGAATCGATGCCCATCAACTTGTCGCGCGACAGCGCCGCGGCCGACAAGAGCGCGGCCCCCGGCGCGCGGAGGGAGATGCCGGCGACCCCCAGCTCGGCGCCGGCCCTGGTTAGCATGCTCGGCAGCCTGGCAATTGTGTCGGGGCTGTTCTTCGGGCTGATCTGGTTCATGCGCCGCGGGATGCCGAAAGGAACGCGGCTGGTTTCGAGCGAAGTCGTCGAAGTCCTCGGCCGCGCGCCGCTGGGCGGCCGGCAGCAAGTGCACGTGGTGCGGTTCGGCAATAAGCTGTTGCTCGTTTCGCTGTCTCCCGGCGGCGCGGAGACGCTTTCCGAGATCACCGAACCCGTGGAAGTGGACCGCCTGGCGGGCATTTGCCAGCAGTCGCACTCGAATTCGGCGACCAACGCCTTCCGCCAGGTTTTCCGGCAATTCAGCGACGATCGATCGGCCGGCGGATTCCGCGGCGGTTCGAGCAAATCCGGCGGCGACTCGATGCCGCGCAAGGCAGTCGTTCCCAAGGTGATGGAGGACGACGATGTCTAATTCCACCGCGTGCGGCAATCGTTCAGCAACGGGCCCATTACCGGCAGGGCACGTCGCAGCCATGCAAGGCTCTCCCTCTCCCTTGACGGGAGAGGGCCGGGGTGAGGGTGGTGGACCAGAGCTTCGCCCCCCTCACTCCCAGCCCCTCTCCCGCAAAGGGGAGAGGGGAGTACGCCGCTCTGGGGCCCACCGCTGTCTCGGTTGGCTGGCGATCCTGATGATCGGACTGAGCGTTGTCCGTCCCGCGACGGCGCAGGAGAAATCAAATCTGCCTGCCAAGCTCGAGCTGCCGGCGGGCTTGGCTGGCGGGCCGGAACAATGGACAAGCCCCGAAGGGCTTAGCTCGGCATTGCAGGTGATGCTGCTTCTGACCGTGATCAGCCTCGCCCCGTCGATCTTGCTGATGACGACCTGCTTCGTGCGGATTCTCGTTGTCTTCGGACTCTTGCGCCAGGCGCTGGGAACTCAGCAATTGCCGCCGAGTCAGGTGCTCACTTCGATCTCGCTATTTCTCACGCTGCTGGTGATGACGCCAGTCTGGAAGCAGGTCTACGACCGGGCGGTCGTGCCCTATAGCCAGCGGCAAATCTCGCTCGAGCAAGCCTGGAATGCCGGGATTCAGCCGATCCGCCGGTTCATGGCCGAGCAGATTCAGCGCACGAAGAACGAAGCGGACATCCGGCTCTTCTTTCGCTACATGCCCGAGGGAACGCCGGAGTGGACCGACTACAACGACGTTCCGCTGCAAGCCCTGCTGCCGGCCTACATGCTGAGCGAGTTGAAGACGGCGTTCTTGATCGGCTTCCAGATTTACTTGCCGTTCATGATTCTCGATATCGTGATCGCCAGCGTCACCATCTCGATGGGGATGCTGATGCTTCCGCCGGTGTTGATTTCGCTCCCCTTCAAGCTGCTCCTATTCGTCTTGCTCGACGGCTGGCATCTGGTCGTCGAAATGCTCCTGCAAAGCTTTCAGCCGTTCACATAGGAGCGCCCAACAAATTTGGCGGGGACTATCCCCTTTTTGCGCGGGCACCATCGCCGCGATGGTCGGCGGAGCAAAACGGGGACTGTCCCCTTTTCCCGGCCCCCCTTTTCCCGGCCGGATTTGTTAGGCGCTCCAAGAAAACATGAATTCCAAGGATTCCGTCGATTTCATTGTCGAGCTGATGCGGCAGGCGATGGTCACCACGCTGTGGCTGGCGGCGCCCGCATTGGTGGCCGGAATGGTCGTCGGCTTGCTGATCGGCTTGTTGCAGGCAGTCACGCAGATTCAAGAGCAAGCGGTTGCGTTCGTGCCCAAGCTGATTATCACGGTCTTGGTGCTGGCGCTGACGCTCCCGTGGCTGATCGGCCAAATGCTCCAATATTCGCACGACTTGATTACGAGCATTCCGGGGAACTTGTAGTGTACTCCTCACGCTCCGCGTGAGGCGGTCGTCACGCCGAGCGTGACGACTACACTGGACCGATCATCATGCACGCGTGACGAGCGCTGGAGTCGGCATGCCTTGGCTCGAAGGATTCTACCTGACGCCGTTTCTGATCTTCACCTTCGTGCTCGCGCGGGTCAGCGGGCTGGTGATGACCGCGCCGACTTTCACCGGCACCTACGTGCCGATGCAGGTCCGCGCGTTCCTGGCGATCGGCATCGCGCTGATCTTGATGCCGACGCAATTGCGCGCGCCGCTTGACGCTCCGGGCAATCTCTCCGACTACGCCATTCTGTTAGCTGGGGAACTGTTGATCGGCGTGGTTCTCGGCATGGGAATCGCCACCTTGGCCGCCGGCTTGCAATTGGCTGGACAGGTGATCGCGCAGATGAGCGGCATGGCCCTGGCCGACGTGCTGAATCCGGGAAGCGACAACGAAGTGCCTATCTTCGCCAGCATGCTCTATATGGTCGGGTTGGCGGTGTTCGTCGTGATCGGCGGACATCGCGCGCTCATCGACGCGCTGATGGGCACATTCGCCGCGATTCCGATCGGGCATGGCGCCGCCGTTGGATCGCTCGGCGAAACCGTTTCGACCCTGATGGCGGAGAGCTTTGCGCTGGGTCTCCGTGCCGCCGCTCCGGCGATGGTCGCGCTGCTCTTGGCCACGCTCGTGCTCGGACTAATTGGTCGCACGCTGCCGCAGCTCAACGTTTTAGTGCTCGGCTTCGGAATCAATTCGCTGATTACGCTCGCGGCGTTGTTCGTTTCCGTCGGCGCGGTCGCGTGGCTGTTTCAAGAATACTTCGATCCCGCACTCAAGACCTTGCTCGACGGCCTGACGCGCACTGGTTGAGACGGGCGATTGCATCTACGGTTCCATCATTTGAACGTCATCGGGTTGGGTGCCACTGCTGGCTTGTCGAGCAGTGATGAGCCATAGCACCGCATTGATCACTTAAGCCATCCAATCAACCGTCGAGGCCGGAACACTCCGCCGCAAGCCAGACAGCTTCGCTGCACTGCTGGACAAGCCAGCAGTGGCACCCGACGAAATCGACCGTCCCCAGCCCCTAGCCCCGAGTCCCCAGCCCCTTCTTCATGGAAGACGCCGGCGAAAAGTCTCAAGACGCTACCCCGCATCGCCGCCAACAGGCGCGCGAGGAGGGGCAGATCGTACAGAGCCAGGACCTGGCCGCCGCGATCATCCTACTGGCGGGCTTGCTGCTGTTGCTGGCGCTCGGGGGCGGGATGGTCGAGTTTTTCGGCAATCTGGCTCGCCGTCAACTCGGCGGCGATCCCTGGCTATCCGCCAACGCCGACAGCGCCGCCGAGCAATTGCGGGCGATACTCGGCGAGTTGACGAAAGCGGCGTTGCCGATCCTCGCCGCGCTGTTTGCCATTGGAGTGGCGGCGCATTTGGTGCAGTTTGGATTCTTGTTTCTGCCGAACCGGTTGGTCCCCGATTTCAATCGGATCAACCCAATGAGTGGCTTCGGCCGGCTGTTTTCGCTCGCGAATCTGGTGCGATTGGGATTCGGCGTCGTCAAGATTCTGATCGTCGCCACGGTGGCCTTCTGGAGTTTGTACAATCGCCGGACCGAGATTCTCGCGGTCGCGAGCATGGAGCTGCCGAAGATCGCATCGTTCTTGACGGATATCGTCATCTGGACCAGCTTGAAGATCGCCGGCGCGCTGTTCGTCGTGGCGCTGCTCGACTATTTGTTTCAATGGTGGAAGCACGAGCAAGACCTGAAAATGACCTCGCAGGAAGTCCGAGAAGAGATGCGAAACCTGCAAGGCGATCCACAGGTCATTTCACGCCGGCGGGCGGTCCAGCGGCAACTCGTGCTCAATCGGCTGGCGAAAGCGGTCCCCAAGGCCGACGTCGTCGTCACCAATCCGACCGAACTGTCCATCGCCATCCAGTACGATGCCGAGACAATGGCTGCCCCGGTGGTCGTAGCGAAGGGCGCCGGATTCATCGCCCAGCGGATCCGCAAACTGGCGCTCGAAAACGGCGTTCCGATCGTCGAGCGCAAGCCGCTGGCCCAAGCGCTCTACAAGCAGGTCGAACTCAACCGGCCGATCCCCGACAGCATGTACGCGGCGGTGGCCGAAGTGCTGGCCTATGTCTATCAGCTCAAGGGCAAGCCAATTCCGCGGCCGAATTAACTGAATTGAGCAAGGCGTGCATCAGGCCTTGTTTGTGCCACGCACAATGGATAGACTTTGAGGTTCGCTTGCTTGCGTTAGAATCGCATTTAGGTCGCCTGCGGCGGAAGGCCGATCGAGTTGGAAGGAGTTCGTTTCATGAAAAAGGGCATTCATCCCAAGTATATCGAAACCGTGGTCAAATGCGGCTGCGGGAATACGTTCAAGACTCGGAGCACTCAGCCCGAGTTGAAAGTCGATATCTGCAACGCCTGCCATCCGTTTTATACCGGGAAGCTGAAGTTCATCGATACGGCCGGCCGCATCGAGAAGTTCAAGACGAAGTTCGCCGGGGCAGGCTACGCTAGCCTCAAGCGCGGCAAAAAGGGAGCCGCCGAGGCCGCGGCAGGCGCACCCGCAGGGGCCGCTGCCGGCGCCGCTGAAGCGTAGCGGCGCGGGCTTCTCTTCGGGCGCGGCGCTCCGCGCCGAATGTAGTAGGCACGCTCCGCGTGCCGTAACCGCGACGGCACACGGAGTATGCCTGCTACATTAATTGCGGCCGACGGCCGCTTGCTCCGGCCTTCCCACGCCCCTCGTACGGTTCGACTGAACTCACCGAAGTCCTAACCCCTCGCCCCTCCCATGCGCGACGTTCTCGAACAGAAACTGGCCCGTTTCGAAGAGCTGGAGCGACAGCTTGTCGATCCGCAGATGCTGTCCGATTCCAATCGGGTCGGCGCGATTGCCCGCGAGCACGGTTCGCTCGCCAAGCTGGCCACGAAATATCGCCGGTTCAAGCAACTCAATAACCAAATCTCCGAAACGCTCGAAATGATCGAGGGGCACGATGCCGAGATGCGCGAGTTGGCCGAGGCCGAGCTGCCCGAGCTGCGGGCCGAGCGCGAGAAGTATTGGGACGAATTGCTCGATCTCACGGTCGGCGGCGAAGACGCAAATCGGACCCGCTGCGTCATGGAAATTCGGGCGGGGACTGGCGGCGACGAGGCGGCCCTATTCGCTCGCGATCTTTACGGCATGTATCGCCACTACTGCGAAGGGCGCCGCTGGAAAGTCGAGGTGCTCGAAATGAGCGCCACGGAACTCGGCGGCTTCAAGGAAATCTATCTGGGTCTCGAAGGAGAAGCAGTCTATCGCGATTTGCAATACGAAAGCGGCGGCCATCGCGTGCAGCGCGTTCCCGAGACGGAGGCCAAAGGACGAATCCACACCTCCGCCGCCACGGTAGCCGTGCTGCCCGAGCCGGAAGACGTTGAAATCGACATCAAGCCCGACGACTATCGCAAGGACATCTTCTGCGCGAGCGGGCCCGGTGGGCAGCACGTCAACAAGACGGCCTCCGCAATCCGCTTGACGCATTACGAAACGAACCTGGTCGTGCAGTGCCAGGACGAGAAGAGCCAGCACAAGAACTTTGCCAAGGCCCTGCGCGTGCTGAAGACACGACTGTATGAACTCAAGCGGCAGCAGGAGCATCAAAAGCGGGCCGACGAACGCCGCACGCTCGTCGGCTCCGGCGACCGCAGCCAGCGCATCCGGACGTACAATTTTCCCGAGAATCGTCTGACCGATCACCGCATCAATCTCACGCTCTATAAGCTCGACAACATCCTGGCCGGCAATCTCCAGCCCGTGATCGACGCCCTGCGCGACTACGACCGCCGCGAGCAGCGCGAGCAATTCGGGACCGTGGAATGAGGAAATGACGAATGTCTAATGACGAATGTCTAAGGAATGACGAAATCCGAATGACGAATTGCTCGCGGCAAACTCATTAGTCATTCATGCTTAGTCATTCATTAGGCATTCGTCATTAGACATTCGTCATTCGTCGGCTCAGCCCCTTGAGCGCTCGATGTATTCGCCCGTCCGCGTGTCGACCTTGATCAGGTCGCCGATATCGACGAAGGCGGGGCAGGTGATCTCAGCCCCGGTTTCGAGCTTCACCGGCTTTGTGAGGTTCGTGGCCGTATTGCCGCGGACGGCCGGCTCGCA
>DASZFO010000368.1 GCA_035939775.1 Pirellulales bacterium
ACGGCCACCCCGCTGGCCCCGTCGTTCGCGCCGATGAATATTCCCTTGGGGTTCCGGGTGTCCTCGTCGGGAAATGGCCGCGTGTCGTAATGGGCGCAGAGCAGAATCCGCTCCTTCCGATCCGGATGCCACTGGACGATGATGTTGGCCATCGGCACCGGGCTGCCGTCCTGCGGATTGCGGGCCCGGAACTCCTGGAAGCTAACTTGAGCCTTAAGCTTCCGAAAATGTTCTGTGATAAGTTTTTGCTGGGCGACCATTCCCGCCGAGCCGCTGGGCCGCGGGCCGATCTCGCAAAGTTGCTTGAGATATTCGTAAGCCTGCTTGCCGTCGAACGGGATCTCGTCCAAACGGAATTTGGAAGTCGTTTCCGAAGGGGGCGCGGCCGAATGGCCAAGCGGATCGAACAACAGCAGCGCCGCCACCAGCGCGCCGGCCGTCACGATCGCGCCAACAAACACCATTTGGCCCGACAGCCAGCGCATGATCAGCCTCCCCACGGCGAGTGCGATTCTCATACGATTATTCTAAGCAAAACCGCCGGCCGTCAAAAGACGAATGCGCCAGCTAGCGAGCAGCAAAGATCGGTTCGCTCGACGCCCACTTCGTGCCATCGCGCTTCACGCGGCGATAGAGCGTGTCGCGCTCGACCGGTTCGCGCCCGGCCTCCGCGATCAGGCGGCGAATCTCGTCGACCGAGAGAATTTCGGGGGTCTTGGCGCCGGCGTCGTGATAGATCAATTCGTGGCGCACCGTGCCATCCAAGTCGTCCGCGCCGTAGGCCAGAGCCGTCTGAGCGGTGCCGATGCCAAGCATGATCCAATAGGCCTTAACGTGAGCGAAGTTGTCGAACAGCAGGCGGCTCGCGGCCATGATGCGCAGATCAACCAGCGCCGATGCCTTCTTGATGTGGCTGAGCTTCGTGTTTTCCGGATGAAATGCCAATGGAATGAAGGTCTGAAAACCGCCGGTTTCATCCTGCAACTCGCGCAGCCGAGTGAGATGATCGACGCGGTGATAATCGTTTTCCAAGTGCCCGTAGAGCATTGTGGCGTTCGAGCGCAGGCCGAGTTCGTGGGCCGTGCGATGGATTTCGATCCAGCGCCCGGCATCGGCCTTGTGCTCGCAAATCTGATCGCGGACCTCGGGATGAAAGATTTCGGCACCGCCGCCGGGCAGGCTGCCGAGCCCTGCCTCGCGCAGCTCGGCAAGCACTTCGCGGATCGAGCGGCCGGTGAGATGCGTGAACCAATCGATCTCGACCGCCGTCCAAGCCTTGAGGTGCAACTGCGGATAGGCGTCGTGCAGGAGCCTCAACAAGTTCAAATACCAATCGAATTTCTTTTGATGGTGCAGCCCGCCGACGATGTGCATCTCAGTGGCGCCGCAATCGACGGCCTCTCGCCCGCGGGCCAGAACCTGCTCGTCGCTCATCAGGTATCCCTTGGGATCGCGCAAATCAGAGCGAAACGCGCAGAAGATGCAGCGATAAACACAGACGTTGGTCGGGTTCAGGTGCGTGTTGATGTTGTAGTAGGCACAATTGCCGTTCTTGCGCTCACGGACCAGATTGGCGAGTTCGCCGAGTTCGTTCAAATGCACGTCGGGGCTGAACAGCAGTAGACCGTCATCGAACGATAACCGCTCGCCGGCTTCAACTTTGTCGCGGATCTCTTTCAGCGTCGGATGAACAGTGCGGATCATCGAAAAATCACCTGCTAATTGCCAAGTCAATTGTGCCCACGATCAACAGCCCGAGGCTCACGACCGCGTTGACATTGAAAAAAGCTCGATTCACGCGAGTCAGATCGTCGGGCCGAACCAGCCGATGTTCATAGACTAGCAGCGCGGCCACCGCCACCAATCCCGTCCAGTAAACCCAGCCGAACCGATTATAGACCAGCGGCAACAAACTGAGCAGGGCGATTGTTCCCACGTGACTGACGGCCGCCAGCCGCAACGCTCGGCCGATGCCGAGGCGCGCCGGCATGCTCTTCAAGCCGCGGTGGCGGTCGAATTCAAAATCCTGGCAGGCATAAATCATATCGAAGCCCGCGACCCACAACAGCACTGCCCCGCCGAGCACGACAGCCGGCAACAGATCCAGCGGGCTTCGCGTGACGAACTCGCCGCGAATCGCGATCCACGCGGAAACCGGGGCCACCATCAACGCGGCGCCGAGCCAAAAATGCGATAGCGCCGTGAATCGCTTCGTGAAGCTGTAGGCCATCAGGAACGCCAGCACCGGAAGCGATAAGTACAGGGGCAGGCGATTGGGCAAAAACAGCAGCGTCGCCGCCACGAATCCCGCCGAGCAAACTGCGGCAAAAAGTGCGACGCTCACGCGGCTCAACGTGCCCGCCGGCAAATGCCGCTCGCGCGTCCGCGGGTTCTCAGCGTCGATCTGGGCGTCGGCCAGCCGGTTGAACGCCATCGCCGCGCTGCGGGCCGTCACCATGCAGAGTAGAATCCCCGCCAGCTCGGTCCATCGCCACGGAACCGCCGGCGAGCCGCGCCGATTCTCGCTCCACGCCATCACTGCCGCCAACAACGCGAACGGCAGCGCGAACAGCGTGTGGCTGAAGCGGATGAGTTCGAGCAGGTATCGCAGGTGGCGGAACATAGTTTTGGATTCCAAGTATCAAATCTCAGATTTGAAGATCTGACGCTCGTTTTCCCTCTCCCCAACGTCGAATCAACGAATGTTCGACTCCAAGCTGATCGCAAATCCTGGCGACGACGAAATCCACCAGGTCGCTCACCGACTTCACCCCGTGATAAAACCCCGGGCTGGCTGGCAACACGACCGCTCCCGCCTCCGCGGCCCGTTTCATGTTGTCAAGCTGCGGCAACGAGAGCGGGGTTTCGCGCGGGACAAGGATCAATTTGCGGCGCTCCTTCAAATGGACCTCGGCCGCGCGATGAATGAGGTTGGTCCCCATGGCATGGCTGATCGCCGCCAGCGTGCCGCCGGAGCACGGGCAAACGATCATGCCGCCGGTTAAGAACGATCCGCTGGCGATCGGGGCCATGAGGTCTTGATGGTGATGATAGTGGATCGCGCCCGAGAACCGCCGGGGACTGTCCCCTTTTGTGGCGGGCACCATCGCTTCGATGGTCGCGGAACAAAAGGGGACTGTCCCCTTCTCCGGAGTCGGTTCTCGCGTAGGCGCTTGGTCCATTTTGACGGAGGGCAGCAAATCGGCCGCACGAAAACCGTCGAGATCGACTTTGAGTCCTAATTCCTCGCGAAGCACCGTCTGCCCGGCCGGGCTGATCGTCAGATGCACGTCGCGTCCCGCGGCAAGCAGGACTTCCAGCAACCGCGCCGCATACGCCGCGCCGCTTGCACCGGTGATCGCCAAGACGAGGTTCATAGCATCACTTCGTTCCAACATATAGCGTCGCCACGCCGAACGTCAGCGGCGTGAAGCTCACCTCGCGCAGCCCCGCGCCGCGCATCCGCTCGGCCAGCGCCTCGCCGGTGGGAAACTCGCCGACGCTGGCCGGGAGATAATCGTAAGCGCTAAACCGATTCCGACTAATCGCCTGGCCGATCCGCGGCAGCACGCGGCGAAAATACCAGTTGTACAAGCCACGCAGCATTTGCCCGCGCGGCAGGGAAAACTCCAACACCGCCACGCGCCCTCCCGGCCTGCAGACCCGCGCCATCTCGCTGAGCCCGCGGTCCGTGTCGGTCACGTTCCGCAGCCCGAAAGCGACGGAGACGATCTGAAACGAATCATCGGGAAACGGCAGCCGCTGGGCATCCGCCTCGACGAACGTCATCTGCCCATTTGCTCCGGCCTGAGTCCCCTTTTTTCGGCCAATCGCCAACATCTCGGGGCAAAAATCGACTGCTACGATCGTAATCGCTCCGTTCGTCCGCCTGAAATAGGCCAGCGCCAGGTCGCCAGTCCCAGTGCAGAGATCCAAAAGCGGCCCATCCTCGCGCGCCGGCACGCGCCGCACCGTTTGCCATCGCCAATAGCGGTCAATCCCCAACGATAGCAAATGGTTCAGGAAATCGTATCGCTCGGCGATCTCGCCAAACATCCGCCGAACGCGCGTTTCCGATTTATCGACGATCATGAATTGGGTCCACGCTGTTTTTCAGGATTCTAACCGCAAAGGGGATTCATTCATAACCGCCCAACGGGATGGCTGCGGATGCTGTGAAACATGCTCCGCCGAGTTTTTAGCGGACCGGAACCATCGGACGTTAATCGGGTTGAATGTAAAGTTTCGGGGTGCATTTTCGGGGCGACGGCGGGCCAGCCGGCGCCGATCGGAACTCGATGAAGCCAGGATTCTTGCAGATACTCGGCGCGGCAACGGCGCTGGTTTGCGCTGCGCTAGCGGTGGGGTTCGTTTACTGGCTTTACGCCAGCGGCCGCGGCCGACAAATCGATCCGATCCTGCTACTGCCGGCCTGCGGAGTGGTCGGCGGCGCGCTGGCGGGATTGGCCATCGGCGTGCTCGTGCGCCGGAGGCTGCTATGCACCGTGATCGGGGCGGTTTGCCTTTGGCCGCTGGTGGTCATCGGCGTGCTGCTTTTTTTGCCGATGCGATGAGCGTTGGACGCTGATTCTTAGCGCGACCACTTACCCCGACAAACGCAGCACCACCTCGATCATCTCGCCTTCCGCGATGATTGCTTCCCGTTCCAGCACCATTCGGATCTCGGCGCCCGATTGTTGAAGCGCGGCGGGGGTCGAGCGGCCGGCGATGGTGACGGTTGCCGATGCGGTTGCGACTTTGGGCAGCTCGAAAACCAGTTCGCTAAGCCGCAGGCGGCCGCGGCGCAGCTCAATCCGCGCCGTCTGCTGGCGGGGCAGTCGCTCTTGAATGAACAGCCCCCAGCCTTCCGGCGCGGTGAAGAAGGAGCGATGGTCGTCGGGCTGCCATTTTGGCTTGAAACCGAGGACGCCTTTCGGGCCCTCGACCACCAGTCCTTGCGACGCGATCAAGAGCGACCAGGAACTCATCGCTCGCGCGTAGAACTTGCCGCATTCGAGTTCGTTGAACGGATTGCCGCCGGGACCGGAGTCGAGTCCGTCGCGGCGGCGCCCGTCGTAGCGGCTGCGGGCGGTGCGGACGATTTGGCGGGCCTCGTCGATCAGCCCTTCGTAGATCATCGCGCCGGCAACGGCGTACTCGATGCCCGTCCAGGCCTCGTCGGCGTAGAGAATGAATGGATTGGGCCGCCCGCCGCGCGGCCAGGTGCAGATGATCAGCCCGCCATCGTCGTCAGGGATGTACCGCCGCGGCGCCTGCTTGAAGCCGGCAAACTTCGTGCGGAAATTGTGCTTCATGATCGCGGCCAGCGCACTCTTCACGCGCGAGGCCGGATATAGATAACCGAGATTGAGCATGTGCGCCCACCACTGCCCGAGCAGTTGATCGGCATGGCAGCCGGTATCGTAATCATTGGCGGGCTGCGGTTCGGGAATCTGGATGTAGTACTCGCCGTTCCAGAGCTTCTCGTTTTGGTTCTTCATCCCCGCGTCGCGAACCGACTTCCACGGCTCAGCGCTCGGACGTTCGTTCATCACGTCGGCCATGCGGATGGCGGCCGAGAGCGCGGCCAGATATTGCGAGCCGATGAAAGTGTTCGCGCCGGAGACCGACGTGTCGTATGTGTTCGGCTGCTTCCCGTGCGGCAGGCCTTCGTGGTTGCGGTCGATCGCACCGATCAGCCAGTTGACGGCCTTCTTCACGCCGGGCCAGATCTTTTCCAGAAACTGCCGATCGGGGCTAAGTTGATACTCGCGATAGGCCGCTTCGATGCACGCACAATGCCCGTCGATGAAGGCGGGATGCGCGGCGTGCTCGCGGTGCGAGGTTTCGCCGCTGGCGTGCAAGAACGTGATGAAATTGGAAATCCGCATGTTCTGCCCGATCGTCGGGAATAGCCGGGCGTGGCTTTGGGCATAATTCCAGACATGCGTGCAATTGAGCGGGCAGCAGCCGTAGCTCCCCTCGAAGCCGCCGAAGTAGCCCTCCTCCGTCCAGAAGCAGGTCGGCCCGCGAAAGATCACGCTCTGCGAACTCATGGCGTCGAGGAATTCCTCGGGAAGGTTCGATTGGTAAAGCGTGTCGCGATACAGGTGGGTCCATTGCCATAGCGACTCCAGGTTCTTGCCGAGGTAATCGGCCACTGCCGTGGCGTCGGGCCAGCGCCGGCTGTAGAGGTTGCCCGAATGTTGGAATCGCTGCACGTTGGGGAAGTGCCACGTGAGGGCGAACGTCGTCGAGCGCGACTCGCCGGGCTGGAGCGTGAAGGGGACGGCCAGCGCCGCGTTGATCGTCTGGCCGAGTTTGCTGGTGGCTTCGGCGATGGCCGGCTTCGCGCCGATTCGTGCGGAGAAGGGGACAGTCCCCTTTTGTTCCGAAGACTCCACAAAAGGGGACAGTCCCCGGCGGTTCTCGGGATCGGCGACGAAGGCGGCTAGCTGATCCGCGGTGGACCAAGCCGGAAGCGCGACCGCGTTGCTATCTAGTGCCGCTAGCGCCATCGTGCCCCAGGCTCCGTTGCCTGGTGTGAGCCGCTCGCCCGGCTTCAAGGGCTCGGCGCGCACCGCGGTCAACAATTCACGTCCCCAATTCCAAGGCAGCCCCGGCGCGAGCGCCATGATGATTCGCCCCTGGCCGAGTGGGCCTTCGATCACCAACGGATCGCCGCTGGGAGTCGCCGCCAGCGTTTGATAGCCGCGGTCGCCCGAGATGAAGCCGCAGAGCCGCGAGTAGCGCGAGACTTTCCAGTCGCCGATGATCGATTTAAGTGCGGCCGGCGCGCGGTCGGTCAGAGCGATCGCCGATTCGGCGCGGAGCGTCTCTTCTTCCGCCGCGCTGAAAGGCAGATCAATCGCATTGGCGGCGACCTCGATTGCGGTCCCTTTTCGCAGGAGCGGCTCGGGTGGGATATCGGAGAAGATGATCTGATCGATGTTGATGTGCCCCCAGCCTTCGGAATTACGATCGACGATCTCGATCGCGGCCTCCTTGCCTTTCAGATCGGCAACGTCCCAACTGGCCGGCTCGAGGGCTTCGCGGTCTTTGCCGGTCGCTGTGCGGACCACCTTGCCGGCGACGCGGAGGTTGATGCAGGTCTGGTTCGGATGATTGCCGCCACCGATGAGAAAGCCGATGTACCGCCGCTGGATCGAGAAGGATTTTGATGTGGCGGTGCCTTGCGGTGAGTCGCTCTCAAGATACGTGTTCACGAGCCCGCGGCCGACGAAACCGGTGACGGGTTGCTGCCCCGCTTCCGTGCCGTGCGAGGGGCCTTTGCCGAAAGCGGTCCCCGTGATCGTCCAGCCCTCGTAGGTCCGTTTCTCGAAGTCTTCGAACACGGTGGCCACGGCCGCGAAGTCGCGATTCTTCGTACGGAGCGAGGCCAGCACCTCAAAGAAGCGCTTCGACAGCCCATCGGCGACGACCACGCCGCCGTCCGCGGCGATGCGGGTCAATTGCTCCGCTGCCGCGATGGTCAGATCGACCTGCCCCGCCAGCCAGTGCAGCTCGGGTCCGCGAACTTCGCTGCCGCCGGCTGTGCGGACTTTCACCGGTCCGGAAGTAACCGGATTCTCCGATTTGTCCATCGCGATGGTCACGCGGCCGTTTTCTCGAAGCACGCGATTGCGGTTTCTCCCGTAGCCGGCGAACCGCACGCCCTGAATGTTCGCCGCGCCGCCGCTGCCGACTGCGTTTTGCAGCGCGGCGCAGATCGTCACTTCCGCCGCTGTCTTGCCGGGATTCGTTGCAGTCAGCCGAAACAGCGCGCCGGGGATCGACGAATTCAGCGCGTCGAGCGGGATGATCGGGTTAAGCGCTTCCAAGACAAACTGGACGGGCAGAGCCGAATCGTGGAACACCAGCCGCGCAATCGGATAGCCGGCCTCGAACTCCAGCGACTCGACCGCCCTGAACGAGCCTTCCGCCGCCGTTTGCAGCACGCGCGTGACCGCTGCGCCCGATCCTGTGCGGGCGCGGACGGCGAAGAAGCTGCCGGGCACTCGCGGCTCGCTTAAATTGTTGAAGATTTGCCAAACGCCGAGCCGCCCCTGGCCGTCGAGCCAAATGCTGCCCGTGCCGATCCCGCCGACCGGCATTCCGACCGCTTCGAGATGGTCGCCCTTGTAAATCCGCGGCGGCGTGCGCGGATAGGGCTGCTCGCCCGCGGGCTTCGGCGGCGCAAGCCGAGGCTTTTCGCTGGTGTCGGCGGCCGAGGCGATGTCGCCGATCACGGCCAGCGCCGCGGCGCCGGCGGCCAGCTTCTCCATGAAGTCGCGGCGATTCAAATCGATCGGCTCGGTCGTGCAACATCGGCCGCCGCAACAACGAGATTCCTCAGCCACAGCTCGTCCTCCCGGAAATCGAAGAGCTTCAAAGCTAAGTCGAAGGGTGCCATGGCCACTGCCCTGAGTGGCCATGTGCCGCCCCAGTCCCATGCCCACGCAAAGCCGTGGGCATGGCACA
>DASZFO010000369.1 GCA_035939775.1 Pirellulales bacterium
ATTCCCGGCACCTCGTCCGGTTCCTGGCCAACCAGTCCCAATCCGATAAAGCCCAGGATTCTCAGCGGGTGCAGAGCGGCGCTCAAGAGCGGGCCAACGCGCGTTTGAGACGGGCTTCGCCATTTTCCCGGTGCTCTAAGCTTTCGGCGAGGTCTTCACGCTCCTTGGCTTTCGCGGCCAGCCGAGCTTTCAGCGCCGGGGTCGTTGTATTCGCGAGCAAGCGTTTGTAGCGAGCAGCTTCGCGCTCGTGGAACTCAAAAAGATCGGGTTTTCGCTCGACAACACATCCAAATAACAAAGCGGGCAGAACTCCAAAAGCCCCGCCCGCCTGAGTGCCCGGCGTCGTCGCCGGGCATCGCATTGAACATGCGCTGAGTGAAGGCGTTCCGGCTCACGGAACTGGACCCGCAGAATTGCGAGCCTGCCGTTTGAGCCAACGCAAGACCTCAGCCGCAGACCCGGTTCCAGAGCTTGCCGGTTTGAGCAGTCCAACCTATCTCGTGCTCGCCGATTTGGCCGGGATGGTTCGCCATAGCGGGACCACGCCTGATTCATTGTTGATGCTTCGCTCGGGAGAGGAGGTCTTGCCGATGAAAATCGCCCAAATAGCGCCGCTCTATGAACGTGTTCCGCCGCTGCTCTATGGGGGCACCGAGCGGATCGTCGCCTATCTGACCGAAGAACTCGTCCGGCAGGGCCATGAAGTGACCCTGTTCGCCAGCGGCGACTCACGGACCGGAGCCGCCGTGGTCCCGTGTTCCGAGGCCGCGTTGCGGCTCGATCCGCTAATCAGAGACCCGCTGTCTTACCACTTGATGATGATGGACGAGGTCGGACGGCGAGCCGCCGAATTCGACGTGCTGCACTTCCACACCGATCTCGTCCACTTTCCACTGCTCCGGCACCTCGGCAAACCCACCCTGACCACGGTTCATGGCCGGCTCGATTTGGCCGACCTCAAGCCGTTCTATGAATTCTTCGGTCAAGCGCCGTTGATATCTATCTCTGCCGACCAGCGGCGGCCTTTGCCGTCTGCGAACTGGGTCGGGACCGTGCACCACGGTTTGCCGGCTGACGGCCTGCCGTTCAGTCCCGTCGCAACGGGTAGCTATTTGGCCTTTCTTGGGCGCATCGCGCCGGAGAAGCGCCCGGATCGCGCCATCGAAATTGCCGACCGGCTCGGATTGCCCCTAAAGATCGCGGCCAAAATAGACAAGGCCGATCAATCGTATTGGGAAGCCGTGGTCAAGCCTCTGGTCAAGAAAAGCCGGAATGTCGAATTCGTCGGCGAGATCAACGAAGCGACGAAGCCCGATTTTCTCGGCAACGCGCTGGCGCTGCTGTTTCCAATTGATTGGCCGGAGCCATTCGGGCTGGTCATGATCGAGGCAATGGCCTGCGGCACGCCCGTGATTGCGTTCCGCCGAGGATCGGTGCCCGAGATCATCGAGCACGGCGTTTCGGGTTTCATTGTCGATGACGTGGATGGTGCGGTGCAGGCTGTGGCGCAAGTCGAAATGCTGCCGCGTGCCGAGGTCAGGCGGTGCTTCGAGCGGCGTTTCACCGCCGAGCGCATGGCCCGCGACTACCTCGCGATCTACCGCGCCTTGACAAAGGGTGACGTGGTTGAGCGCGAACGGCTGCAGGACAACGAGCCGGCGCTGCTGCGTTCAGCCGCCTGACCCGTCGTATCAGGCCCCCTGGCCGATGGATTTCTCCCGTCGCCAGGGGTCTTG
>DASZFO010000370.1 GCA_035939775.1 Pirellulales bacterium
CTTAAAGAATCCCTTGGCTATGCTCGGAACCCAAGAGAACGGAAGAAAATCATCTTGGGATATTCTCAACTGGTGATCGTGGAAGGCGGCCTTGGCCGGGGACTGGCTCAGCGCGACGGTCAAGTGATCGCATCGCTCCTGAAGCGCTTCGACGATGCGCCCAACTCCCGCTCCAGTCCAGAGAACACGACCGTCGACGAAGACCGACCGTTCGCCGATAAAGCCGAGCCGAAGTTGCTTTCCGTTCATGATGTCGGGGCTAGTTGCGGCCGAGCGCCGGCTCCCACGACCGCAAGCGGCTGCAGCTTGCTGGCGGCGACACACATGCCCATCGCCAGTCCGAGCCCAATGCAGAACCCCGGGTTGTAGAGAATCTCGTCGTTGAACATACCACGGACGGCCCAAAGGACCAGCATGTAGCGCAGCAGCTTCCGCGCCTCGATGAACTCTGAGGTCGATCCGCCGCGCCTGGCCGACGGAGGCCACGTCCACAGGCTCCATGCCAAGAGCAATAGGCAGCCCGTACATAACAGTCCGTTGCCTCCAATAATCAAGCCAAATACATTGTGGGGGCCGACTATCACTTCCTCCACGTGCCCGGTGGCCATATTATGACGGATTTCGTCGGGCA
The DNA here is from genome assembly GCA_035939775.1 of Pirellulales bacterium. NCBI lineage: Bacteria > Pseudomonadati > Planctomycetota > Planctomycetia > Pirellulales > Pirellulales bacterium. The sequence goes on from DASZFO010000370.1 coordinate 632, forward strand.
AATTGCCAGGGGAAACGCCTGCGATGGGATTGGCCAATCCAATTTTCACGCATGCTTTGAGGAGATTGATACGTAGCGTGTCGGACGAATTCCCTTCCACGGTCTGATTCACTCGGCGTTCAAGAATCTCGGTGCTGCCGTGGTTGATAAGATAATAGGCAATGGCCGCGACCACCATGCCGACCAACAGCACACCCGCAATCTTTCGTTCGCGAACGAGAAGCAAGGCGACCAACACCGCTCCCAAATAACCGGATCGGTTGCCGCTCATGAATATCGCCACCAATACTGCAAGGCTGCAAACGACGGATAAGGTCAGAAGCACTTTCGATTTCGGCTTGATGCGCAGCACCAAATACCCCGCGAGCAGCAATGCGGGCAAAGCGTACATCGAGTAGGAATTCTTGTTTGCGACTTCGATCGCTTTGACGCCCAAGCCTGCTAAGTCCGGTTCTTCCAGGCCATGCAGCGCCAGCGCGGCGACGGCCAATAAGAGGCCCGTCGCGCCGGCGATCAGATCGGCACGGCTTCGGACCAAGAGTGCAATGGTGGCGGTCGTCAGAACCGAAACGACCAGCTTGAGCATAATGGCCAGCGAAGCCGGCCCTAACGACGTCATGACAAATGACAGCGTGAAAAGCCCCAATCCCAGCAAGACTCTTGTCGGGAGTTCCTGTAATCGGGACAGCAGAATATAAGGCATCGCCAACAAGATCGGCACCAGGTAGGGCTGTAGCAATAGCCCGCCGATTTCGGGACGGGCCGCTCTGAACCCTGAGCCAACGACCGTCAAGCCGATGAAGAACAGCAGGATGCCGTTGAGCGTGAGCGTATCAAAAGTAGCCCGACCCTTCTCGTGTCGACGCTGAATCTGGGCGATGACCGCCCGTGGGTCGTATGGAAGGGAAGATGTGAAGTTCATGTTAACTGCGTTGCCGGTAAGTTGGCCCTCGAGACGCCTCGAAAACTGACGGCGGTTTGCGGCGCCCTTCGGGAGTGACTGTCTCGGCGCAAACGAAGTCTTACCGATTCGCTCGCCGGCCAATAATTAGCAGTCACGCAGACCATTGCAGGCCGGCAACTCGCGAGGACTACCGTCAATTCCATGCTAAGACAAATCACTTGAGTTTCAAGAGGAATGCGTGGTCAGCGGGGCCCTTTCTCAAGCCGCTCGAATGCGCGCTCAGCGCGAACCCGATAATCGTCGATTTGGCATAATCGTGGTAATCGCTCGATTCGGCTTGCCGCGTACGGCGAGCGCCTTTTCGTGCGGCTTCCCGCAAATCCGGTCGTTCCCAACGCGCTTCGCAAATCGGCTACGTGGGGTAACTCCCGTTCAACTCCCAGGCGTTCGCGGTGTCGGCGCGGGCGGATCGCGTCATGCGCCGATAGGCCGTCCGCGCGATCCATTGACCGCACGGCCCAATGTTCAGCAATATGCCGAGGATCCACGTCTTCCGGTTTCGCCGCGAGTGCCGCGGATAAGCCGCCCGCCCGAATGAATGAATCCGTCGCGCCTGCGCTCGCCTCCCACGAGCCAATTCCGCCAGACCGTGTCGGCCGATGTCGTACTCGACGAACGCGCGCTCGATCTCGGCCCGCGTGAGGTCCAGTTCCTTGAGGATGTTAGCGTCAATCTCGTAAGTTGACGCGTATTCGTCGACTAGGAACTTAAGCGCTCCACTGCCAGTTTGTTGAGCCGTCTGGTTCGATGCATGCCAGCGATAGGCAAACAGGGGCCGATCGACGAAATAGGCCGCGTCGGCCCGGGACAACAGCTTCCAGTGGAACCATTTATCGGGATTCATCTGACGCGAGCCGCCGTAGCCCTCGACTGCCTCATAGAGTTTGCGCGGATATACGGTTGCCGCGAATTGAAACGGATTCTGCATCGTTACCAGCGAGCGACGGAGCAGCTCTCGAGCCGAGACCCGATAAACGGGCGCCCCGGCCGCTTCGTCCAATTCGCCGGCGCGATCGGTTTCTCGCCAAACGTCGTTTCGCGGTAATCCAACTCGTCCAATGGTCCGGTCCTCCGCATCGATCACGTCCATCGCGCTCGTGAAAATCGCCTTCTCTGCAACTGGCCCCAGACGATCGAAGAGCGAGCGATACGTCGCCAGCGCAGCGGGCCGCATCAGGTCGTCCGAGGATAGCATTAGCATCCAGTCCCCGTCGGCCAAGTGAGCCGCGCGGTCCAGATTCGCAGCGAAGCCGACGTTGCAACGGTTTACGTGCAGTCGAATGCGCGGATCCGCGAAGCCGCGCACGATTTCGACCGAGCGATCCGTGCTGGCATTATCAGAAACGAGGATTTCATATTCGAGGCCGGCTTGGTCGCGAACGCTTTGGATCGTGCGCCCAAGATAGCGCTCGTAGTTGTAATTCGGAATGCAGATCGAGAACTTCAAGGGGCGAGGGGCGAAGGGTGAGAGGCGAGGGATAGTGCAGGTCGGCCGACGGGGCATTTCACGGCTTCTTCGTAGGCTTGGAGGATGCCGGCTGCGCAAGTTTCGAGCGAATAGTGGGATTCTGCCCGCTGGCGGCTGGCGACGCCAAGTCGTGTACGGAGCGGCGGATCGTTTACCAGACGCATGATCGCCGCGGCCATCGTCGCCGATTCGCCTGCGGGGACCAGCAGCCCAGTCACTCCGTCGAGCACCGTTTCACCGACGCCGCCACCGCGGACGCCGACGACCGGCAGTCCAGCGGCCATCGCTTCGACCGGAGTGCGACCGAACGATTCGTTGTCGGCAGGATGAACCAGGATGTCGATTTCGGCCATAATTTGGGCTGGATCGGCCACGTGTCCCGGCCAGCGAAAACGGTCAGCCAAACCGCGCTCGCGGATAAGTCGATGGATTTCTTCCGCGTAACGATCACCCGGCCGAGTTCCCCCCGCCGTCGAATCGTGGCCGTAGATCCGGAATTCGACGCCCGCGGTCTCGCGCAGCCGCGCGGCTGCTTCGACAAAGATTGAATGCCTCTTGGTTCGCGAGGTCAATGACGCAACCATGGCGACGATCAACGGTCCCTTTCGGACCTTATCTTGCCGCGGAACAAACGCTTGCACGTCGATGCCGTTTGGCACGACCCGCAGCATCGCGGCCGGAATCCAGCCGCGCGCCTTATCGGCCGCGATTTGTGAATTGGCAATTACCAGCGACGCATGTTGCTTGATGAACCGGCTCAAGCCAGGTTTACTCTTGGCGATCCGAAAGGGCTGCCCGGCGCCAATCAGTTCGCGCAAATGCCAGATGTGCGGCAATCCGAGCCGCCGCGCCGCGACTCCGCCTTCAGGGGTCAACATCGTGTTGGTGTGAATCAAATCAACTTGCTGACGGTGGGCGAAATCCGCCACTTTCCGCGACGAACCGCGCATCCAGCCCGTTTGCAGGAGTTGATGAAGTTCGATCAACGGTCGCCTCCAGAGCGCGGCCCGGATTTTTCGGTTCCACCAATAGAGCGGCGTGAATAGAACCGCGCCGCGCGTCGCTTCGCGAAGTCGATCCCGCTCCTCGGAAGATCCCGCGTCGTGGCAGACTGCACAGGCCGCGATTCCCTGCTGCGAGTGTGACTCCATTACAGCAATCGTGCTCATCGCCGCGCCACCGCCGGCGCTATTAAGCACGTGCAACACCTTCCGCGGACGGTTCGTCGGCTTCCGCGGCGACGAAGGTTTAGATTCCACCAAAGTCATGGAGCAAAATGTTGCAAGAAGTGCCGCAGGTCTTCGGGCGTCCCCATCGCCCAAACTTCTTCCGCCGGATCGATGCAAACCTCGGCGCCGGCGGCAATCATTCGGTTGTAGACTGGCACGACGTAAAACTCGCCCTTGATCCGCTCATTCTCGGCAATCATTGCTTCGGCATGACGGACAAAATCACGGCCACGGCGAAAATAGTAAAGCCCCGTGCTGGCCCAATCGGAGATTCGTCGTTTTTCGGCAGTCTCCAGCACGCGGCCGTTGGCGTCCGTTCGAGCGAAGCTCCATTTCGTTCCCGGCGCACGAAATACGCCGATCAGCCCGGCGATCTGCGGCGGCAACGCCGGAAGTCGCCGCGAGAGCCCCGTCTGGCAATATGTATCCGCATTGTAGATCAACAAGGGCTCGTCGTTGTCGATGAGCGCCGACGTCGTAAGGACGGTGCATGCTTGCCCCTCGGTGACCTCGTCGAGTCGGACCACCTCGGGATTCAAGTGCGCGTAACGGCGATGAATATCGTCCTCGAGCGAACGCTGACGGAGATGCTCTTCAAGGCAAACGAATATCACCCTCGAGGCCAACTCCAGCGGCAGGCTGTCCATCGCCCACGAATACATCGGCCTGCCATCGACGTCGATGAGCGGCTTGGGCGTATCGATCCCGATCTGAGCGAACCGACTGCCTCGGCCCGCCATGGGCATGACGATGTTCATGACCGGTCGCGCGCCGCCCCGTTTTTCTGCGTTACAAATCTCGACTCCGCACTAATCGGAAGCGAACTCCCGTCGGCGCTGATCCCGTCCCAACCCTCGAATCGCACGGCATTATCGTCGAGATACACATCGGCATGGGGCTTGCCGAAGTGAATCTCATCGTATTCGATTCCGTGCTCGGCAAGCCATTGGAGCGCAACAGCTCCCTGGCGCGCAACGACCTGACCGATATTCCCCCCGCAGGTCTTCATGTGTCGCGCGGTGCAAATGATCACGTAGTGCCCGGCGGACCGCAAGGCGCGAAGTTTCTCGATCGCGCCCGGAACCGGCTCGAGGTCGGCATATTGCTGTCCCTCCTGTCGCAATTGGCAGATCACGCCATCGAGATCAATGCAGATTCGCATGAGAGTGCTGTCGTTTAACCCGGGGCCAATGGCGACGGCGCATGCCCGGGAGGCTCCATCCCCGCAGGTTCCGGAGGAAACAAAGTTGGAGACGAAAGTGCACCGATGTCCGGCACAAACAACTCGTCAAACAATTGCAGCGCGCGGGCGTACATGGCAATCTGCCGCGAAGGCGCATCGTAGTGCAGCGCTGGCATGCTCGCGAACAACAAGCCCGTGATCAGTAGGATCTCGCGACGGTCGAACTGCTCGAAGAACACGCGTTCGAATCGCTCGCGAATTTGTCGATGCTGAGGGCGCGAGCGGATGTCCAGCCGAAGCTCCGTGCCACTCGCTGAAACATGGAATAGATCGTTGGTGATGAAATCGTACAGGCCGTATATCGAATGATACAGCTTGGCGACGTCGTAACGCGGATCACCATAGATGCCCGACACGCCAAAGCTGCCTCGAGGATCCAACAGCTTGCAGACTCGCGAACGCATGTCGTACAAAATGTTCGATAGACAGAGGTCGCCGTGGATGACCGAGCCGCGAACGTCGGCCGCCAGCTTTTCGACTTCCGACTCCAATCGCTTCCAGAGCGCGGGAATGTTCTGCAGCGGGCGGCCGTTGACAATCAGTGGCCCCGTGTGCCGAGTCAGACTCAACAGCTCGCTCGGTCCCTGAAGGCTTTCCAGTCGCTTGCGCGTCTTGCCAAGATACATGTCCTCGAGCGCGCCACGCGGAAGCGGATACGGCCTTTGCATGAATCCTTGCAAGATGATCTGCCGGAGGTGAACGAAGACTTGTTCCCAAATCCCCGGATCGACGTTCTCGAAGACGAATACCTCGGCCAGCGTCGGGTACCCGTAATACTCCATCGACAGCCACGGATCATGATAGTCGCTCGAGTAGCCGACCACTCGCGGAAACAGCACCGACAGTTCCGGCGGCAAAAGCCGCAGATAGTTGATCTCGTCGAGAAACTTCTCGACATGGCGGCTCCTCTTCGTCACGACGCCGAATACATTGTCGATCGAAAGTTCGTTGAAATCCCGCTTCTGCAACAAGGTTCGATGAGAGCTATCGCGGCGGTCGGCATTGCCGCAATCGAGCCAATCGCCGGCTGAAATAGCCTGAACCGGGCGGCGCTCGGCGATAATCTTCAGAATATCCGCCATTTCCGTGCGGCGTCCTTCGGCCGCCGCCCGTTCGTCCGCGGCGCCTGCCGCCATTTGCAACTCCACGAGATCTGGAAAATGGTAGACGCCGATCAATGCGGGGAGCGGTCCGGGCAGCCCGGCTTCTTTGTCGTGCCACGCCGTGACCGCGCCTTCCGCATCCAGCTCGACGGTACACCAACGGTAGGGATCGCTCACCGGCTGGGTCAATACAAGCGCCTCGCGTCGATCCAAGATCGTCGTATCCGCGAACTGAAAATAGGTGTCTCCCAGCACGACGAGCGCTCGGTCGGCCTGTGCAGCTTCGGCAAGTTCCGAGACAGTCCGGCCCACGCCGCGACTGATCGAAGGGACCATGAACGAAACGTCGCAATCCGTGCCGAACGTGCAATCGACAAAATCCTCGATGAACATTCCGCGCCGCGATACCGCGATCAGAAACCGTTTCAGGCCCAACGAGCGGAGGTATTTCATCGTCCAATAGATAACGGGCCGTCCCGCCACGGGAATCATCGCCGGACAGCCGATATTCCCAAGCGCCAGAATTCCCTCCGGTACGCCGCCGGCGGCGGGAATCAACACCGCCGTCTCGGCGAGGGAATTCAAGTGAGCGCCGTTGTCCTTCGAACTTGTCAATTGATCCTCATCACCGCAACTCGACGGTCACTTGCCGCTGGTCACTCGAAACCCGCCACTCCCGCTTGTCGCCAGCGGCGGCTGATCGTTTCCCGCGGCAACTTGCGCGCGGAGGAAATTGCCAATGTCCAACAAGGTCAGGCTTCCGTCGACCGCCGGACCGCTTTCGCGCGTTCGCTGCAGGGTCGCCAAATCGCTGTCCGTGTCATAAACAAAGCAGGGCACATATTCGCGCGCTGCCTGGCAATTCGGCATGAAGTCCGGGGCAACCGCCGGGTCCGCTGGATGATCGGAATAGATCACGACCGTGGCCGAACTCAGCGAACCGATGTAGGCACTGATTTGGTTGTCGAGATAACGCATGTTGTTCAGATAGTTCTCGGCGATCGATTGCGGCTGTGGAAAAACATCTCGCTGATTGCAGCCGAGCAGATTGTAGGGCGTGTGCGTCGTCAGGGTGATTATGAAATGGCAGACTTTCCCGGAGGCCTCTTGAAGCCGTCGCGCCGAGAGATCCAAAACCTGCCGGTCTTCAATTCCCCAAGCAATTTGCGGCAGGCCGTCCCGCTCGATCATTTCTTCCTCGAAGTGGATCTCCGCAAATCCCATCTTTTCGAAGGCTGCACGTCGATTATAGAAGTTGCCCGTGTTGCCGTGAAATGCTTCCGTTCGATAACCGAATTGACCAAGAAACTGCGGCAGCGTGTTGCGATAGGGATAGTTCGGGATATTGTAAGTGATGATGTGCATCGAAGGCATCACGCTGTTCAACATCACGAAATCCGCGTCCGCCGAGCCGATGTATCGCGCGGCCGAGATTCGATAGAACAACGACCGCTCGCGAAGCCGGTTCAAGAACGGAGTGACTTCCTGGCCGTTGGCCTGACAACCTAACACGTTGAAATCCAGGCTTTCGGCCTGAATGATCACGAGTTGACGGCGAATCGGTATCGACGTCTCAATCGGCGTCAGAGCGTCGGACGTGACTTGCTGCTGCCGGATTGCGCTTTCGAGCACTTGCCGCTTGCCGAGGTAAAAGAACTCCGCCAGCCAGGTGACGAAATACCCGCGGATCATCCCGAGCCGCCCGATGCCGCGCGTTGTCAGGATTCTGTCGAGTGGATCAATCCAACTGGCCAGCGCCATCAATCCAACGTAGCCAACCGCAGCCACAGTGCCGACGGCCCACAACATACCGCGTCCGACGCCCGGATCCGGGGCTGTCGCCAAGAGCGCAAGTTTGACGAGCAGGCTAGCGCCGAAGATCAAATTGAGCCCTCGTGTGCGAGCCCTTACCGAATGGCTGCTTGCTTTCGCACCCTCGCGCCAATTGTGATACATCGTTAGCGCTGACACGGGGCGCAGAAAATATTGGAAATGGACCATCAAGCCCAAATGCGCCAAAAACACTATCACCGAGACGAGCATGAGTCCGACCGGCGACAGAAACATCGTGATCGCCGTCGTGAAGCAAACGTCGATGGAAAGGCGGATCCGCGGCGCCCAGCGAGCGAACTGCGGACTGCTATCTTGTGGAGATAGGAGCGTCTTCGCCTGAACCGTGTACAATCCCGTGGTCCAAAGCCCAATGAACGCCAGTGTATGCCAGAGCCACCCCGCGTCAGGCACGGCCAGCCAACCGAAATAAAAAGCAAATCCCATTTAGTTTATCAACCGCTAATGCGGATCATTCAAAAGTCACACCGGACCGAAGCGCTAGCGATGGGCGAGAATCGCTTTCCTTAGCGAGCGCTTCCGGATGTTGTGCTGCCTTGGCCGTCGGCGCGTCCAGCACGTTGCGACACCAAAGTTCCAACAGCATCAACGACCAGAGCCGCGGATAAACATTTTCCGCCAATGACTCCGAAGATTGCATCAGCGGGGCGACCACCGCCGGATCGATTAGCCCACGGCGCGCAATCGTCTGCGGATTGCAAACATCCGCAAGCATCGGCTTCAGATTGGTGCGCAGCCAATGCACAAGCGGTAGCGCGAATCCACGCTTCGGCCGGGTCGCAATGTCGGCGGGCAATACGTCGCGCATGGCTTGGATCAACACGCGCTTCGCGCCACTCTGGGCATATCGGTCATCGAAGCCGCCGTCGAATCGGAGCTTGAATTCGTCCAGACAAGTCCGTGAGAACTTCGCGACCTCCACGTCAACGAGCGGGGTCCGCAACTCCAGCGAATGGGCCATGCTCATCACGTCGGAATCGCGAAGCAATTGGTTCCCCATGTAAACGCCAGAGTCGAGCAAGCAGGCCAATCCAATCGGCGACTCGCGGCGAACGTCGTCGCTGATCGTCGAAAGATAGCTTTCCAGTTTCGTGACGTCCCCCGCCGAGTCGAACGACAACCCAGCGATGCAACGAGATTCGTCATCGTCGAACGACAAGCCGGCCATGCAACGAGATTGGTCGTAACGGAACACGTGATGCGCGTGTAGCCAAGTCGCTAGCGGCGAGCGCCGCGTCGACAGATTGTGCGCGCGTTGACGGATCCGACCCTCAAGCAATCGCGATTGCAATCGCGACGCCAGTTTGCCGGCCATAGCCTCCAACCGCCCCAGGGGATGCGTGGCATAATAGGTCATTCTTCGCGTCACCGGGTAGCCGGCGAACCACTCGTCGCCCCCCACTCCGGAGAGCACGGCCTTGACATCGTGCGCCGCCGCGCGCGAGATGAGCCAGGTGTTTAGCCCGTCGATCGACGGCTGATCCATTGCCCGAATATGCTCCGGCAGCAGCTCGATCATTTCGCTACCGCGGACTTCGACGACCGTATTGACGCAGCCGAGCGCATGGGCCGTGGCGGTTGCGTAATCGGACTCGTCCGCTCGCGGCAGGTCCGGAAACTTGAGCGTATACGTGCGGAGGTTAGGAATGTGCTTGCGCATCATGCCGGCGATGCCGCTGGAATCGACGCCGCCGCTCAAAAACGCCCCGACGGGCGCATCGGCAAAGGCGTGCAGGGCGACGCTGTCCTCGAGCACGCCGCGCAGCCGCTCGGCCGCTTGATCGAGCGTTTCTTGTCTCGGTTCATAGGCCGGGATTCGCCAAAACCGGCGCCGTTCGACTGGCTTGCCTGGGGCATAGCGTTCGAGCGTGCCGCAATCGAGCAATCGCACGCCGGCGATAATCGTTTGCGGCTGGATTATGAACCCGCGCGCGAGGTACTCCGCTAATCCATTTGGATCGACGCGCCGTGGAACCAGCCCGCTGGCCAGTAGGCCGCGAACTTCGGATGCGAAGATTACGCCATTCGGATTGCCCTTTGGCGCAGCGACGTAGAGCGGCTTGATCCCGAGCGGATCGCGAGCCATTACCATCACTGGGTTACCACCGGCTGACGACTCGCGCCAATCGAAGATCGCCAGCGCAAACATGCCGCGGAGACGATCGACGAAGTCCATTCCCCGCTCCAGATACAGGTTCAGAATAACTTCCGTATCGGTGGTCGTTCGGAACCGGAAGCCTTCTCGCTCGAGTCGCTCCCGCTCGCCGCGGAAGTTATAGATTTCGCCATTAAAAACGATCGCGACGCGACGATCGACCGACCATAGCGGCTGCTGCCCGCGATCCGAAAGGTCCACAAGCGCCAGCCGCACCATCCCCGCCGCACCGCCATCGAAGGCAAGCATCCCCCGTCCATCCGGACCACGATGCTGCATCGCATCGAGCATCGCGCCGACGGCCGCGCCGGCATCAGCGCCGCTCTGCAGGTTCCAAATTCCGGCTATTCCACACATCTAAAGTTTGCAACTTCTCCCAAGCGACATTCGAACGTCACCGACTCACTCCTTGCGTACCGATCCGTCGGTGACTCCGTAAACCTTCTTCATCCATTCGATCGTGCGCCGCACGCCTTCCTCGAGTGTAACGCTGTCCTTGTGCCCCAAATCGCGGACCGCTTTTGAATTGTCCACCTTCTTCACGCGAGTGGTCAGTACCTCCGCGTCGCGGTACTCGACGAGCCCCGGATCGGCGCCAGTTACCTTGAGTACCATGTCGGAAAGCTCTTCGATCGAATGGTATTGATTGCTGCCGATGTTATAGACTTCGCCGGGCTTGAAGTTGGTGCAGATATTGGCGAGCGACCGCACCGTATCTTCGACGTAGGTCGAGCTGCGGTAATAGTTGCGAAAGACGACCCAGGGCAGGCCCATCAAGCCGCAATACATGAAGCGGCAATTGACCGAGCGGTATGGACTGTAGTATTCGCCGGGGCCGTAAGTATTGAATAGCCGCACGACGACGCTTTCGGTGCCGAATTGAACTCGCGAGTTGCGGATCTGACACTCGTTGACCCATTTCGAGAGGGCGTAGTCGTTCATCTGCTTGATTTCATTCTTCTCCATCACGTCTTCGGACATCACGTCGTCCCAATCGCCATAGACTTCGGACGACGAGAAATGGACGAGGCGGAAGCGATGTTGCTCTTGCAAGCGCAAGACGTTTTTCGTGCCGACGGCGTTCGTTCGCCAAACCTGTTCGTAAAAATCTTCGCCGTTCCAGCGGCCGAATTCGGCCGCCAAGTGATAGACGACGTCGAAGGGTCCCATCACGTCGAAGATTCTGGCCAATTGCCGGCTGTCTCCCACATCGCAGCGAACATAGGTCGGCTTTTCCACGTCGGTTCGCAGGCTGAAGCCGATTTCGTCGGTGCCGTGGGTCAAGTCGCAACTAACGACGCCATGGCCGCGCGCCGCAAGTTCCCGGGTCAAAACCGATCCGACTGTTCCACGTCCGCCGGTAACTAGAATCTTCAAAACTCGGTCCTCCCGGAAAAGTAGCCAGTGAGATTAACGCGGCGCCGTCAATTGAAGATTACCACGCGTTTCGGACGGCGAATGCGCCCCAGCTAAACAGCCGCCTTGGCCGTTTCCTTGGTTGAAGTTTGCGTCTTCTCTCGGGGGCGCTTACCGCGCGACGACGTTTCTTCAGCGATTATTGCCCACAGCAACCGCCTGTTCTCTTCTGGCGAAAAAACACGGAGCGTATCCAACCGGTCCGAGTCGTCAAGCGATTCGACTGCTCCTGCCAGCCATCGCTGGAGCCAAGCTTCAACGGCGACGGGCCCGGCCTCGTTCACGACGAGCCCGCAATGGTGCGATGTGAAGAACCGCGACAGCTCGAAATGTCTTGGCGAGTGGACGAGAATCGGCGTTCCGGAGACCAGATAATCGAGACTTTTGGTCGGAAACGCGTATTGCAGCGAATCGGTGGTGACATTCGGCGTGTCGAAGAATGCCAGCGGCAAATAGAGCAGATCGCAACCCGCCAAGTGGGTCAGCAGCCGCTCGTAGTCCGCCTCATACGCACACTCGACTCGAATGCCGGCGATCCCAGCGCGGCTCAGATCGGCCGGCGCCGCGTCGGACCAGATCTTCAGTCGCAGCCGCGGATTGGCTTCGACCACTCGCGCCAATTCCGCCAATTGTCGGCGGTTGTTGTCGTAAATCGCCCCGGAAAACCCGATCACGATTTCCTTAGCCGCGAAATCGATCCGTCGAGGCGGCAGCGCGCGATGGCGGATCATCTGTCGAAGTACAGTGCACTCGATGCCGTAGCGCTGGCGATAGTAATCGGCCAAATAGGGATGCAACACAAGCACGCGGGCAGCCGACAGCGCCCGTCGGTCGAGCCATTTCGAATAGGCCGAATTCCTGCGGCGATTTGTTTGCTCTAGAAACGTGTCGTGGACGTAGTACAGCAAGGGAATTCCGCTTAGCCGCGAGGCGATCCACGTCGCCAAAATCCAGTGGGGCTGCGCGTAAACCGCAAGGATGCAATCCGGGCGAAACGTCTTGATTCGCCGCAAAATAAGCGCCACTAGCAGCGGAACTCCCATGCGAGCCAATCGACCGCGGAGACGGTGCCCCCGCTTGAACGGCCAAAGCCGCGTGTGGAGGCGGTATTTGTAAATCGGATGCTCGACTTCGACGTGCCGTCGGCACTTGTTGTCAAGATTCTCCTCCGTCAACACTTCGGAACATCCCGCGGGAAAGTGCCGCAGCAAATCGCAGAGAATCACCGGCGTTCCCGAGGCAACGTCCAGTTCGGTCCAACTGCAGAACAACACGCGCGGATCGCGCGCAGGAACTTCGCCATCCACGTATGACCGCGCGGCGCCGTCAATCGGGTTTCGATCGCTCGATTCTCTCAAGTCTTGATCCGCAAACGAGCCAAAGCCTTCCAATCCGGCATGGACAGCCAATTCGTCCACGGTAGCGCGCCCGGTCGTTTCCCGGTTCTTATCGCGGTTTCGACGCCACCACGAGCTGATGGTCTCGGTAATAATGCATCGCGGCGGGGGGCCGACCCAAAACGCGGCGCATGCCGTTGCCGCCAATCCGACGCAACCATTTCGCCGTGCCAACCCCGCCGGGATGCTCGACGCGATGGGTTTGCACGTTCGTGAACCCGAGTTTTATCAACATCGCGACAAGTCCGACTCGACTGAACACGCTGACATGGCCAATGCAATGGAGGTAATACCAGAGCGATCCAGCAACTCTCGCGGTCCAGGCATCGGCGGCGCCGGTAAACACGATGAGCACGCCGCCAGGACGAAGCATCTCAGCCACGGCCCGCAATTCCGTCACGGGATCGGCCAAGTGCTCGACAACGTCGATCATCAATGCGGCGTCGGCCACCCGATTCAGTCCCAACGCCCCGGCCGTTCCCGCCTGAACCTCCAAGCCTCTCTGGTTTGCCAGTGCGACGGCGCGAATACCCGGCTCGATCCCGTGTTTCGTCCAACGATTCTCTAAGCTTTCCAAGAGGTGTCCGGAGCCGCAGCCGATGTCCCACAAGTCGCCGCCGTCGCGCCTCTGCGACAAATGTCGATCGATGACGCGACCGAAGTTGGTCTGCGGGTTCAATCGAGACCAATAGGAATCCGGCAAGGTGCGATAAACCTCCTCCAGCAGTTCCGGGTCGCGGCGGCCGTCGATTGCAACGAGCGAAGCGCAGGACGCACACCGTGCAAAGCTGAGTTCATCGAGCAGTCGCCCCAAGTCCCCGGACAACATTTCATCGGCACAACCATCGAGTGGAATATGGATCGTTGCAGTCGAACTCCATTCACAACGGCAGGCCGGGCATTGAGCTGGTGGTACGCAGACCATCTTGGCTTGTCTAGCGAACTTTGCGGCGGTTTGGCTAGGCATTATTACCAAGTTTGGCGGCGGCCTCGGCCGGCTCTTGCAGTAGGGCCGCGATCGCTTGGGCCGAAAGCTGAGCGGCATTGCCCTGGCCGCCGTTAAGCATGTCGTTAACCAATCGCCGCCGTCCCGCGGCGAGACTTTGGGCGAGTTTCGCGTCGCTCCGGAGCGATTGAATTGCTTCGGCGATTCTTTTCGCGTCGCCGTCGCCATTGACCGGCACCTCGAGGGCCGCGTTGTACTCGGCGTAAGGCCCAAAGCCTGGCACGCCTTCCGGGCGCAATACGATTAACGGCTTGTCTGCCATGCAGGCTTCTAGTCCCGTCGTGCTTGAAAGAACGATTACCACGTCGCTTTGGCAAATCACCTCTTGAGAACCGCCCTCCTTGACGACCGTGCAACCGCGACGCTTTCCAACCAGGCGTTCCACCATTCCGGTCTTGTCGCCGGGATGGAGTTTGACGACCAACCGCGCGCCGGCGATTTCGCTCGCCGCTTGGATAACGCTCGACAGGCACAATTTAGCAGTCGAATAACTTACGGCGGCGCCGCCAGTCCGCGATGCCATATAGGCGATGGCAAGGGAACCTTCACGGGCTGGCAGAGGCTTTGACCGGGCACTCTTGGCGCGGCAAACCAAATCGTCATAGATTGTCGCGCCGACCACTTGGACCTGTTCGTCGCCAATTCCATGATTGGTTATGAATCGCCGGTTGCTTTCTCCCCAAAGCAGAAGCGTGTCGTTGCAAAACCGCGTGAAGAATTCGCGATCCGGAAACAACCCGTGCTGCAGATAGATCGATCTTCCGCCGTGCCTTTGGCAGGCAATGGCCGCCGCCCGACCTGGAATACTGCTATATGTCGTTGACACCACGCAACGCGGGCGAATTCGAGCGAACGTGCGCATCAGCGCGTCGAGCCAATAGGTGGCTTGCTCAAGCGCCGACGTCAAGTGCTGTCTCAAGGCCGGTTGAAGATAGCGTCGCCCGACCACATCAGTTGTGCCGCGAAAGATCGGATCGGGAAGCTGATTCAGCGAGTCTTCGAGCCGTTCGCGATCCTCGATGGTGAATGGAGTCCGCGCGTCGGCAGCCTCCGGCACGAATTGATTTATCAAATGAGGAGCGATCCCCGAGCGGCGAATCAAAGTGGCCACCGGCTTGCGCAACGCCAGCCACATGACCTCGATGCCGTGGTCGTCGCCAAGCGATTTCGCCACCGGCAACAAGCCCTTGGCGCTATTTGGAAAATACTCGGCAAATACGACGCGCGTATCCAGGGGCGAAGGAGTCCGAACGGTTGGTATCGTAAACCGCGACAAACCGTGAATCAGCCATTTGATCGGTGGCCGCGCGATCTGCTTGGCCGTTTCAAAGAGCCTGCTGGCGACTCCGCGCGGACCAGCACCACCGACGAACTCGATCCGAACCGGCAACGCGTTATCTCCCAGACCAGTCAGTTGCCGAAGCCGCCCGGCGGGCGCCACCCAGATCACTCGATCAGCGGCGTGCCGCCGCCACATTTCGACGAGAGCGCGCCAACGCTGCTCGACGGCGGCAAATTCGAAGAAGAAGTGATACCGGGCAATCTCCAAGAGAGTTCGAACCTGATGCCCACATTGGTGAACGCTGCCATTCGCTTGCAGCAACGCCTGGAATAAGCGGTCGATCCAGTCCATCAATTCCGCTTGGTAATCGTAATCGCGCGGACTAGGAACATGCTCGGGGGGACTGCCGCCGATCCCCAATGGCCAAACGACGCCGCGGGCGACGAATTCCGTCGTGCCGGGCGCGCACCGCCGCGCGAGTTGGATGTCGCCGGGCGAAACCTCTTCGAGATCGTAGTAGATGCAAGTGGTCACTAGGCCGCCATTGAAACGCGCTTGTCAATTTGACGGCGCACAAACACCAATACTTCTCGGACGCTCGGATCGCCTGTCAACCAAAGAAGCGCCATGTAGACGGCCACGCCGCCCATGCCGATTGCTAGTTGCAGAAATGGGCTCGTCACGCCAATTATGAGCGTCGGTAAATATGCCGCCGCACCGCAAACGGCAATTCGGATCATGCTGAACCACGAATAAGGGATCTCGACCAACCGGCATGAAATGACGCCTGCAACCAACGCCGACATCAACATCCGAGCCGCACTGCCCCAGGCCACGCCTGCCGCACCGTAGGTCTTCACCGTAAGCACGGCGATCGCGATCTCGATAGCCGCCGAACCATAGACGATCACCGGCATGAGCCATGTTCGCTTGCTGAAAAAGATCTCCGGGCCGAGTAAGTTGTATGCCGTCATGCCCAAGAATCCGACGGCGAAGATCGGCACCAATGGCGCCGCCGCGTGGTAGTCGCCCGGGGTCACCAGCACGACGAGCGGTGGTCCCATCAGGGCCGCCGCAATGGCGAAGGCGACGGCCGCTGCCCAGACGTTGCGCGCCGTTACGGCCAGGCGATCCAGTCCGGCGACGGTCCCTTCCTTCCGGACCGAGAAATAAACCGGATTGTAAGCGGTCTGAAAGGCAAGACCCAACATCGTTAGCGGCTGCGTCACTCGAAGCGCCAGATAAAACAGGCCGTTCGCCGCGGTAGTTTGGACCCCAGACAGAACCGCGCCGGTCACAAAGGGCGTCAGGTTGCCGACAAAATCCCCTGGCATCATCCCCCAACCGTAACTCAACGACGATTTCAGCATCGACCGGCGAAAATGTCCCCGCAGTTCCGCGCGGAGATACCAGATCGCCACCAAACCCAGCACTCCGTACGACACCACTTCCGCCGAAAGGACTCCTAACGCGCCCCATCGAAGAACGACGACCAAAAGGATCGCCAAGACGATCGAGATGCTGGCTCGGCCGACGTTCAGTCGGGCTTGATACGAAGATTGCTCGCGGGCTTGAACCAGTCGACTCTGCAATTCTCCATTGCAATACGCGATACCACTTAAGATCGCCAAAAACGCCAGCGGCAGCGGCAGGCCAGGCACCAGGTAGCCCAAGAGCCAAGGAGATACCATCGTCGCGACCAGCGCAACGAGCAGGCTAGAACCCAGCAAGTACCAGGCGACAGTCGTAACATAGTCCCGCAGCGAAGGGCCTTCGTCGTGATCGTAGTAGTATCGCGCGACTGCTCCCGGCACTCCCTGCCGCATCAAGGCCATAATAAATCCGCCGAACTGGATCGACAGAGAAATCCCCCCGTACTCCATCGGCGATAAGATCCGCGTATAGACTGGCAGCAGCAGGAGCTGGATAAACTTTGGGATCGATTGACCGAGACCGTAGTTGAATGTTCCGCCGACAACCCGGCGGACCAGGCCTCGGCGTTGTCCATCACTCCCAGGTGCGGACTTGGCCGCGCTCGTGACGTCGGTATTTATTCCGCCCGGCGGCATGTCATGCATCACTGACTTCGCGCCGGCGACAGCTTGGGCGGTCGCGTCTTTTATCTCTTCAACGCTCAATGGATTGCATCCCGGGGGCGGCACCCTGACCGAAGGAATTCAGCAAACGCCAAATCCAATTCATCGTTGATATCGATCGACCGCTCGCGCGTCATGACGTGGCCGCGGCAATCATCGCCGATGATTCTCCCGGCGTCGATTGCGGTTCGGCGGGCCACGTACACAGAGCAATTCCGCACGAAAACCCGCGGCAACTCGTGGACCGCCATCCGCCCCGCTTCTGCTTCAAAGTAGGGCAATAGACGATTCTCGTGCATGACTTTGAACTTCGCCGGGTGCAAATCGTGGCTGACTTCCACGACAGTGACGGCGCTATCGGCCCCTGAGGTTTCAAGCAGATCAATTGTCGCATCAATGTCCGACGGCAGCGTCAGCGGGCTGCTCGGCTGAATAATCGCGACGGCGTCGAATCGCTGCGGTTCGCCCGGCTCAACGCTGCGGAGCGCATGGAGCACGTAGTCGATGGCCGGCGACGTGTCGGTGCAAAATTCAGCGGGCCGCCGCAGTGGCAATCGCTGGTCGTATGTCGTGGCAAGGCCCAGAATCTCGGCGTCATCGGATGAAACTACGAGTCGATCGACGCGCTGCGCTCCGCGCGCCGCTTCGATCGCCCAAGCCACGAGCGGTTTGCCCGCGAGCAGCCGTAAGTTCTTCCGCGGAAGGCGCTTTGAACCGCCTCGAGCGGGAATGATGCCCAAAATCCTCATGTTCAGGCGGCCGCGCACCCGGCGAGCGCCGCCACGACCTTGTGCGCCAGGAAAAGCTCTGTCTTCTCAAATGACTCGATCGTGTTTCCGCCGATATGCGGTGTGAGAATCACATTGACATGCTTGCGAGCGTAGGAAACCACCGGATGGTCGGGGCGAATCGCCGGTTCGCCGTCCAATACGTCAAGCGCCGCGCCGGCGAGACGGCCCGACGAAAGTGCGTCGATCAGCGCCGCTTCATTCACGATGCCGCCGCGCGAAGTGTTGATCAATACCGCGCCGGGCTTCATCTTTCTAAACTCATTCGTGCCGATCAGGCCCCGCGTGGCCTCTTCGTATTTCACCAGCAGCACGACGATGTCCGCCTCGGCGAGCAACTCACCGAGTTGCGCCACGCGCTCTGCAGCCTCTGTGGGGTAATCATCGCGCGGATCATAGCCGATCACGCGAGTTCCGAAGGCTTTGAAATAACCGGCGGCCAAAGTTCCGAGCCGGCCCATGCCGACGATCCCGACCGTGCGGCCGAACAATTCCCGCCCGCGAAATTGATCGCGGTCCCAAATCCCCTCCCGGGCCGCAACCTGGGCGGCGGGGATTCTTCGCAATAGGCTGAACGTGAGACCGATCGTAAGTTCCGCCGTCGCTCGTACATTTTTGAGAAACTCGGTTTCGCCGCGCAAGCTCACGACGCGAACCCCTTGCGCCTCGCAGGCTGCAAGATCGATATGGTCCAGTCCGGTGACGGGGGTCGCCAGGATACGGCAGCGCGGCCTCGATCCAATCATTGTTTCGTCGATCCGATATGCCAAGCGAAACCAGATCACGTCGTACGCGGCGAATGCGGCAGCCAAATCTTCACGCCGACACTCTCGCAACTCGACTTCTCCAACCTTCCGCAAAATCGCCAATGCCGCGGGACTAAAATCGAGCGGCTCGGCAATCAGTATCTTTGGATTCGTCAACAAATGGAAAGGCCCGGCGAAGCCGCGACCAATGTAGCAGGCATACTCCGTGTGCCGTCGCTGTCACGGCACACGGAGTGTACCTACGACGTTTCGGGGATTGATTGCTCAATCGTGTATGCTAACTGCTTTTGTCGGTACGGCGTCAACTGCTCCAGCGCCTCGGCAATCCGGCGCGAAACGCAACCATCGCCGTACAATGTGCTGGCAGGATAACGCCCGTGAGCAACCTTCGACCGAATTGTTTCGACTATCCGATCCATCTCGACCGGCGTCCTGGAGACATGCACGTCCGCCTCGCGGCCGTTCTGCCGATTGCCGACGAGGACAACAGGCGTGCCGAAGTAGCTCGCATCGCGGACGAAGCTGCTCGAATTCCCGATCGCGCAAGCGGCGTTGCTCAGGACCTTCAAGTAGTCCTCTGGCGCTAGGTTCGTCAGTGTTCGCAGCCACGGCGTTTGGCTTTGCGTCCGATGAATCCGAATCATCTTGCTGATATGATCGGAACCGGCGTCGATGTTTGGCCAAAGCAGTAATGTCGGCATTCGAATCGCGTCGAGCCCCGAGAGCAGTGTCTGAATCTGACGATTCTCTCCGCCGAATTCGGTCGTCGTCGGATGGAAGATCACCAGCAAGAACGGCTTCGTTACGTCGATCTCGACGCCGTTGCCGCGGGCGTTCACGATTTCAGGCGTCAACTGGCGCGAGACAACGCGAGCGATATCGCTGCTGGGGCATCCCGTTCCGAGGATCGTGTCGGGCCGCTCACCCATCCGGATCAAGTATTCCGCCGAGCGGCGCGTGGAAGGGAAATGAAACTGCGCGAATTTCGTAATCGCGTGCCGAGCGCTTTCGTCGATCGAGCCGCTCACCTCGCCGCCTTGAAGGTGAAAGATCGGGATGTTCATGTAGGCTGCGGAGATCGCGGCGGCCAATGCCTCGTAACGGTCGCCGATCAAGAGCACAATATCCGGCTTGAGCCGATGAAACTCGTTCGCGAATTCAATTACCCCGAATCCAACCGACTTCGCCATGGTCGCCGGGGTCGAGCCTTCGAGTTCGATGTAGATTTCGCCATCGATTTGGAAGCCGTCGGCCCGCACGACCCGCACCGGCTGGTCGAAACGCTCAAGCACCATTGTGCCGGCGGCCAAGACTTGCAGCTCAAGCCCGCGGCGCTCGCGAATCGCCTGCATCACCGGCTTCAAGCGGCCATAATTGGCGCGATCGACGAGCACTACGCAGACCTTTCGCCGCGCGTCCTCAACATTTCTATCAGACAAAATGGTTCTCCGCGAGCAAGGTGTCGGCGGTCACCGCGACGGTCAAGCGCCGACCGATCACTTCGTTGAGCCGTGCGGCGGGAATTCCGGTGCCGGGTTTCTTGAGCGCCAAATCATCCGTGCCCAATCGATGCCCGGAGGGCAGGTCTCGCGCGGCGACGATGCTCTTGCCGAACAGCGCGCGAATCTCGTCCAATTGAGCAGCCTCAGCGTCCTTGTCGAGCGGGTTGGCAACCGCCTTCTCGAGAAAGCGAACCCCGTCGACTAATTGCTTCAACTCGGCAGTCGTCACCGATGCGGACACATCCGGCCCGAAACACTCGCGCGACAACACGACGTGGACCTCGAGCAGATTCGCGCCCAACGTCACAGCGGCCAGGCCGGGATAGATGGTGCCCGAATGATCCGATAGGCCAACAGGGCATGCGTAGCGATCGCGGATTTCAGCGAGCACATTCAGGCCGATCTTCTCGGGCGGACACGGATATGCGGTAGTACATTGCAGCACGGCAACCGGCGCCCCCGCGCCGCGAACCAAGTGCACCGCGGCATCGAGATGCTCCCACGAGGCCATTCCACTCGACAGAATCACCGGTCGGCCCGTTCCGGCGAGGCGCTTCAGAAAAGGCAGATTCGTCAATTCGCCCGATCCCACTTTCCATGCCGGCGTATCGATCGCCTGAAGCTGATCCACGGCAGCGAAGGAAAACGGTGTCGATAGGAAAATAAGCCCCATGTCGCGAGCATGATCGGCCAATTCGCGCCAGGCTTCGGGCGCGAACTCCATTCGCTTCCAATAGTCGAATCGCGTTGCATCTTGATGAGAAAAGCGGACGCGGAATTGTTCGGCGGCGGTCGATTCGGCCGCGGCGATGTGCGTTTGGAATTTTACCGCATCGGCGCCGGCTCGTGAGATCGCGTCGATATAGGCGTGGGCTGTCCCCAGGCTTCCGTCGTGCGCTTGGGCTACTTCGCCGACGATGAGGCAAGGGTCACCGATGCCGACGGAATGTCCTTCAATTTCCAGAGCGTTCGCGATCAGAATTTAAACTACCGTCAATCGAGATGGGTGGCCTGCTCGCTGCCCAACGTCGCCGAGTGCCCGTTCGCCAGCGATGGATCGGAGTGCCCGTTGGTCAAGATCGGCTTGGCGGGCGGCGCTGCTGCCGGCCCTGAATGCTCCACGGCCGGCGGCGTATATTCGGGAATCAAGTCGCGAAGCCGGCGCGAGATCGTTTCCGTCGTTTCGTGGACAATCGGCTTCAAGGCCTCGATCATCTGGTTCACTTCGGTCAGATGGTATGGCCGGTGATAGGCGACGAACAATTTCGGATGCGGCGTGGGGAGCATCTCTTCATCGTCGAAGTACAGCTCTTCGTAGAGCTTCTCGCCGGGTCGAAGTCCGGTGAAAACAATCTCGATATCGTCGGGATCGAGCCCCGAGAGCCGGATCAAGTCTTGGGCCAGATCGACGATTCGGACGGATTCTCCCATGTCGAGCACGAAGATCTCGCCCCCCTTGCCCATGGCCGCCGCTTGGAGCACGAGTTGCGAGGCCTCGGGAATCGTCATGAAATAGCGCTCAATCTCGGGATGCGTCACCGTGATCGGACCGCCGAGGCGAATTTGCTCCTGAAATATTGGCACCACGCTCCCCGCGGAAGCCAGCACGTTGCCAAATCGCACGACCACGAACTTGGTCGTCGCCACTTCGGAGAAAGCATGCACGTAGCGCTCGGCGATCTGCTTCGACACTCCCATCACGCTCGTCGGATTGACCGCCTTATCGGTCGAAATCATGACGAACTCTTGCACGCCATGTTCATCGGCCAGCTCGACCAATTGTTTGGTGCCCAGGATGTTGTTCTTGATCGCCTCGCCGGGGTTGGTCTCCATCATCGGCACATGCTTATGCGCCGCGGCATGAAACACGACGGCCGGCTCGTGCTCGGCGAAAATCTGGCCGATTCGCTGGCAATCGGTGATATCGGCGATGCAAGGAAACAACTCGGTATCGGTCTTCGATCGGCGGATTTCCTGCTCGATCAAGAACAGGTTGTTTTCCGCCCGTTCGACCAGCACGAGCCGTTTGGGATGGAACCGCAGCACCTGCCGGCAGATTTCCGAACCGATGCTGCCGCCGGCCCCAGTGACGAGCACCGTGCGGTCGGCCAAGAGCGTGCCGATCTCTTCGCTGCTGAGTTGGACCGGCTCGCGGCGCAGCAAATCGTTGATATCGACATCGCGAATTTGAAACGAATAATCGCCGGTCAGCAGGTCCTCGAACGCCGGAATCACCTTGAGCGACACATCGACCGCGGCGCAGGTTTCCATCAGCCGCCGAAGCTGCTTGCCCGTCAAAGTTCCCGAGATAACGAGCAGTTCTTTTACATCCAGCCGCACGGCAATTTGCGGCGCCCGGTCGGGGGGACCGAGAACTGGCAGTCCGCCGATCAATGAGCCGTGCTTCGTCGTGTCTTCATCCAAGAAGCCCAGCACGCGATACTTCGGATGCTGCTCGCAGTGGAGATGGCGGGCTAGCGTGTGCCCGGATTGATTCGCGCCGATAATGACCGTCTTCTGAGCGCTGCTTCTGGAAAACGAAAAGCGGAATTCCTCTCGCGACAAACGATAGAAGGCGCGCAGGCCGCCTAGGATCAAAATCGTCATCGCCCAATCGACGAACGGGATTCTATAGCTCAGTTTGAGGTGCGATTCCATTAGGAAATAGGGAATGGCGATCGCCGTCCCCGAGATCGTCGCCGCTTTGATCAGCGATGCCAGATCGGAAAACGTGACGCTTTGCCACGAGAGCCGATACTGGCCGAGTATCGAGAAGACCAGCGACTTGATGACCAGCACGCCCGGCAGCGTGAATAGAAACAAGACCGTTTGGTCGGCCGGGAACGGGAAGTCGTACTTCAGCGCGAACGCCGCCCAATAAGCGGCCGCGAACGCGGCCAAATGCACTCCGACAACCAGGATCGCTCGCCGGATATACCACGGCGGCGTGATGCGACTTTTGATCATGAAATCAGAGGAGTTGCGCCAAAGCCGATCAAATCATGGACCGATAGATTTGCCCGATCGGACGACCGTCGTCTAACGGCCGACGCCGGATTCCAGTCTGCACCAGATTCGACACGGCCGCCTACCATCAATGATGCTTCTCTTGGACTGGAATCGTCGGATCGGGCTCCGGCAAGCAAACGGGACTCGCCTCAACGCAGCTCCGAGTTCAGCATAGCGACCCATTGCGCCGAGTTCAATGAATTGGTCGAATTCAAACCATTTGGAAACATTCTGCATGACGGACGCTGCTAGCGTCAAATCGCTTCCACTTGAAAATCTTCCAGCAACGCCGACGCACCTTGTTGCAAGAACCGTACGGAAACGAGCAGCCGCTCCTTATTCTGACGCCGCACGACGACTCCTTCGACCCCCATCAGCGGGCCACTGCGCACACGCACGGGGGTGCCGGGCTGAATTCGCGATTCGGGCGTCAACGGGACATTCGCCAATATGAGCCGGCGAATCTGCCGCAGATCGTCAACGAGGCGGTCGTGATCGGGAACCGTTAGGCAACGCGAAATGCAATTGGTCGTGAGCGCCCGGTGCCGTGCATCGTCGCTGCCATGCATGAAGACATAGCCCGCGAACAACGGCAAATAGGATTTGCGAATCCGTCCTTGCGGCGATCGCTTTCGTTGCTCGATGATCGGCGAGTAAAAGCCAATCGCTAGCCCGCGTAAGCGTCGCATCAATTCTTTCTCTCGCCGCGGCAGCGTGTAGAGCGCCCACCAGGGATCGGCCGCGGTGCCGGCCGATTCGGTGGCATCGAGCAGATGCTCCGGGAAGATGTCGGATTCTTTGGCTAGGATGGGCATTTTGAGTTTGAGTTCAGCGCGCACTCCGTTCCCGTGGGTGACAACGGTCCCCTATTGTTGAATGTAACAAGAAATCGCTTCGCCCGTGGGGTAATTCCCAAGTCTAGTTTGGCAAATCGCATACCCCATAACGACTTGCGCCGCCGATGTCACAATCACGCGAGATGCGCGATCTGTGCGGCCGAACTGCTTGGCCTAATCCCGACCAGCCATCGCTTGACCAGGTGGGTGAGGTTGCCGAAAGTACACGACGGCGTTGCTGAAAGTCAACGGATTGGGCCAAGGCTCACCGCTGGTTTGCCAGCCGACAAGAATCTTGCCCTAAACCACACGGTCCCGATGTGGAGTCGGCTCGAAAAGGAACGCGCGGGATCCGTCGCCGCCCCGGCCTAATGAGCATCGTTCGCGGCGAATGCCACGGACGCCTCACGAAACATGCCTCTTCATTCTAATCTAAAGGCGGACGCACGGATGTCAACGGCGCTCGCGAAAACCCAAGAACGCCTAACAAATCCGGCGGGGACTGTCCCCTTTTGCGCTGGCACCATCGCCGCGATGGTCGGCGGAGCAAAACGGGGATTGTCCCGTTCTCCAGGCCGGATTTGTCAGACGTTCTCAAGATAATTCCGCCTCCGAACGAAAACTCTTGTGGATTCAGTCGCTTAGGCGTATCTTGAAGTTGGTTTGAATGGCCGAATACGCCGCGCGGACCAGCCGGACAGGGGTGCGGTCGCAGCCAGATTGGAGACGCTCTCATGCGGAATTCATCAAGGGAATGGCGCGGATTCTCGTTCGGGGAACGGCGCGGATTTGCGTCCAGGGAACGGCGCGGATTTACATTGGTCGAGCTGCTCGTCGTCATTTCCATCATCGGAATCCTGATGGCCCTGTTGCTCCCCGCCGTTCAGGCGGCGCGCGAAGCGGCGCGGCGCACGCAGTGCCTGAATAATCTGCGGCAACTCGGGCTGGGACTGGCGAATTTTGAGGCGCAACAAGGCGCGTTCCCCCCAGGTCTCCCGACTTGCATGTCCCCCGCCCAAGCTTATACGGCCATCAACGGCAGCGGCGGCGGCGCCTGCACCTGCTGCGGGCCAAATTGGGCCGTCCAGGTTTTGACCCAGATTGAACAGCGCGACTTGTTCAATAGCGTGATGATCTGCATGGATGCGTTAAGCGCAACCCAGACCGTTTGCAACGACTGCGCGAAAGCAGGGACGGCGACGAACGGCACGACTTGGACCGCCGTCGGGCCGTCCGTTCCTCAAACTTTTCTTTGCCCGAGTTCGAGTGCGGAAGCCATCGCACCAATGAATGGCGTCGGTGGATTCACGAATCCGATTGGTAAGGGGAATTACGCTGGCAACTGGGGATATTCGACGTGGCAATACAATGCGTCCGCTTATCCACCTTCACCTCCAGCCTTGCCCAAGCCAACGTTTCAACCGACGGCCGCGGGGATGTTTGAGGTCGTCCAACTTTCCGCAAGCCCGGTTCCCGTTGGCCGCGCGCGAGTCGGATATCGCAAGGGAGTACGACAGGCCGACGTTGCCGATGGTTCGTCGCACACGATGATCGTCTCCGAGGTGATGGGCGTGAATTCGGCGACCGATAATCGCGGCGCGTGGACTTGGGCGGCCATGGGGGCATCGTACTTCACGGCCATGGCGGCCCCCAACGCGCCTTACAATCAGCCAGCAGACGTAATTCCGTTCTGCGACAACACCGTCCTACCGCCGCAGAGTCCACTTACCGGCACGCAGGGAGCGACGGCGACTGCCTGGAGCGCCGCGGCGCGGAGCGCTCACCCCGGGCTGGTCAACGCGGCGATGGCTGACGGCTCGACCCAAACCATCAGCGACACGATCGACTTGGCGATCTGGCAAGCCGCAGCCACTCGCGCAGGCCACGAGGCTCTGCAATTGCCCTAGACTGGGTGGATGTCGAGTGCCATGCCCACACGCGGGGCAACCGCGCCAGCGGGTCGGCGTGGGCATGAGCCGCGACGGGCATGGCCACTCAGAGCTGTGGCCATGGCACCCATCAATTCAGCATTGAAGCTACGCTAGGCCCGGCTAATGACGCGTACCGTGCCGGCGGCCGATTGTCCGCCCGCAGCTCCAAATCCGTTTCGGCTTTTGCCAATTCCCGCCGATTGGAATGGGAACGAGAACAAGAAGTTCCATAAGGCGCGCCGATAGTCGGCGCGGCCCGAGAGATGGTCCTGCCAGGCGGCATGGATCACATCGTAGTTGAACCAGCCGCCGCGCCGCGTTTGTTCGAGCGCGTCGTCCATGCGCTCGCAAAGGATCGTCCTGAGCCAAGTAGCCTGGGGGACACCGAAGCCTTTCTTTGGTTTTCGCATCAAGGCCAGTGGCAGCAGCTTGGCGGCGACGCGGCGCATCAGGTATTTACCCTTGCCGCCGCGGAAGATCAAGTTCGCCGGCAGATCGCCCAGAAAACTGGCGAGGTTGGCGTCCAAAAGCGGCGCGCGGACTTCGAGCGCATGGAACATGCTGGCCCGATCGATCTTCGTCAGAATCGAGCATTCGAGATAGGTCCGAATCCACGTCGCCACTTGGGCATGCACGTCGCCCGCGTGCTTGGCCTCCGAGAAAGCTCGCCGCGTCGGCTCGAGAATCTCCTCGATGTCGATTTGCCGCGCCAGGTCGGGATGGAGCGCTTGGGCCGCCATCCAGACCGGGAAGCTGGCCATCCAGCCTTGAATTCGCTCTTGCGGCGGGTGCAACAGGCCTTGCGAAAAATGCCGGGCCTTGAAGCGCAGCGACATATTCGAGGGATCGTTCGGCGAGAGCCGTTCGATCGTCTTGGTGGCCATGTACCACAGCTTTCGCGGCAAGATGCGCTCCATCATCCGCGCGGGAAACCAGGCCCGGAAAGGATCGTAACCGGCCTGGAGTTCGTCGGCGCCGTCGCCGCCGAGCGCCACCGTCACATGCTCCCGAGCAAAGCGGCAAAGGAGCGACGTCGGTACAATGCTCGGATCGCCGAACGGCTCGGAGAGATTATCCCAAACAAAGTCGAGTTCGCGTTGCAACTCCTGATCGCCAATTACGAGCGTATGATGTTCGGCATCGACGGCCTCTGCCATCAGCTCGGCGCTCCACCGCTCGTCGTAGGAAGGCTCTTTGAAGCCGATTGTGAACGTGCGAATCGTGTCGTCGGGGCGCACCATCCGCCAGACGGCGGCCAACAGCGAGCTATCCAAACCGCCGCTCAAGAACAGGCCGACGGGCACGTCGCTGCGCAACCGCAGGCGAAACGCGTCTTTGAGTCCCGTTAGAAAATGCTCCTCCGCGTCCGCGATTCCGATCGGCTTCGGATTGGGCTCGAACTGCCAGAACGTGCCGCCGTTCAAGCGATTTCCGTCGGTGTCCAGCTCGACCCACGACGCGGCCGGCAGCTTTTCGACGCCGCGATAAACCGTCCGCGCCTCCGGCATGCCGTCGTAGACCATGTAGCGGGCTACGCCCAGCGGGTCGGGATCCGGCGGACCTCCCGGCAAGCCAGTGAACAGCGAAAGCTCCGAGGAGAAAGCGAGCACGCGGCTGCCATCGTCCAATCGCACGCGGCCCCAGAACAGCGGCTTCTTCCCCCAGCGGTCGCGGGCCAGAATCAACCGCTTCTCCGCCGGGCGATACCAGGCGAAGGCGAACATCCCGTTGAAATCGCGGAGGATCTCGATTCCCCAGGCCTCGAGCGCGGCCAGCAGCACGGCCGTGTCGTATCGGCGATCGACGGCGTGGCCATGCGCCTCCAGCCGATCGGCGATTTCCAGATAGTTGTAGATTTCGCCGTTGAACGTGATCACGGAGCGACCGGAGCGGCTGACCATCGGCTGCCGGCCCCCTTCGTCGAGCCCGATGATGGCCAAACGCCGGTGCCCCAGCGTCAGCTCCGGCGATTCCCATTGTCCGTCGGAATCGGGACCGCGATGCGCCAAGCCGGGCAGGAACTGTCTAACGAGGGCGGGACCGCGCGGGCCCCCGATTCCCATGATCCCGCACATAATCTTCCCCGGATTCCGGTTCGGAGACTCGGCCGCGCGAGTCGTAAATCTTTTCCACAGTATACGGCCTTGCGTCGCGCGACTCGTAATGCACGCGGATCAGCACTTCGGCGAGGATTCCGGAGAACAGCGACATGATCGCTCCGATCATGAAACTCGCCGCCATGGCCGGCAGCGGAGTTTGGATGAAACTCGCCGAGTAGTTGATTCCAATCAGCCGCAGCCAACCGAATTTGAAAACGATCATGAAAAACAACGTCGCGAACATCGCCGCCATGAATCCCAGTGCCACCTGGCCGAAGAAGTGCATCGGCCGGTTGTAGTAGCGGGTCATGAAGCGGATCAGCAACAGGTCGAGAAACACCTTGAAGATCCGCCGACTGCCATACTTGCTTACTCCGGCCTTTCGCGGCCGATGATCGACGGGGAGTTCGGTGACCTTGGCGCCGTGGATGGCCAGATAGAGCGGGATGAAGCGGTGCATCTCGCCGTAGAGGTGCAATTCCTTGAGCATCGAGCCGCGATAGGCCTTGAGCGTGCAACCGTAATCGTGCAGTTTCACTCCGGAGACGCGACCGATCAGCTTGTTGGCAACGAGGCTGGGCAGTTTTCGCGAGACCGCTTTGTCTTGCCGATTCCGCCGCCAGCCGCTCACCACGTCGTAGCCCTTTTCGAACTCCGCCAATAGCCGCGGTATGTCGGCCGGGTTGTTCTGGCCGTCGGCATCGAGGGGAAACACGACCGTTCCCTCGGCCAATTGAAAACCGGCCGACATCGCGGCCGTCTGCCCGAAGTTGCGACGAAAGCGGATCACGCGCGTCCGCAGATCGGTCTCTTCCGACTCACGGCAGAGTTCCTCGAGCACGGCGAGCGAACCATCTCGCGAACAATCGTCCACATAGATGATCTCCGCCGATCGGCCCGTAGCGCGCAGCGCGGCCCGGATCTCGGCATCCAGCGGCCGCAAGCTCTCTTCTTCGTTGTAGACGGGGACGACGACGGACAGATCGCACGCGCCCGCGCGATCCGCGTTATCGGGCACCGCATCCGACAACGGAACCTCGGCGTCAAGCTCGGTCCGATCGTCGACGATCCCGTTGCCCTGTTTCGAGGTCATGTCAGTCTTTGCAGCAATTCAACGTAGGGAACGCTGGGTGCCATGCCCACGCGGGCACCTGCGCCAGCAGGTCGGCGTGGGCATGCGACATCGCCGCCACATGGCCACTCAGAGCAGTGGCCATGGCACCCGTCAAATCAACTTCAAACCTCCGGCTCCGTTCAACCGCCGGTGTCAGCGCTCTGCAACCGGTGCTGAGTTTGGTCGTCCGCCGCCCGCTCTCCGTTCCGCTCGACCGTCACGCCCCAGCTCATCCCCCGGCTATGCTCGATCCCCTGCACCGTCCAACCCTCGACGGCGACCATGTCCAACACTTCATCCTTACGCATATAGTATGCCACGGGGGCCAATAGTTGGTCGAACACGATCGCGTGGATTTTTGCGAATGAGCCGCTGGCCAACCAGCGCATATAGCCCGAATATGGCAATCTTAGGCCTATGCCCGGCAATTTATACAAACTCTTCGCCGCCAGCGCAACCGGCACGGCGATCACCGCCGACATCGCTTTCAGCATCCGGAGCGGCATCTTCGAGGTGATCCGTCGCATGGGGTTTAGAACATAAAGCAGGCCCCCGTTTCCCTCGCGACCGTAAACCCACACCTGAAACCAGCCGCCGGGTTTGATCTTTGACGCCAAGGCGGCAAAACCGCGCTTCGGCTCGGGCAAATGATGCAACACGCCCAATGAATAGCCGGCGTCAAACGCGTCGGCCTTAAGAGGCGGGTGGTAAATATCCCCTTGCACGATGCAAACCGATTCGAGATCGCGCGTATTCGCGAACGCCGCCTCGACGGCGCTCCCCAAATCAATGCCGACCAACCGCGCAACACCGTGCCGGGCCGCTATCGTCGCATGCCGCCCCATCCCGCACCCTGCGTCGAGTACCGTCAACCCCGCCAGGTCGGTCAATCGCCTCGGGCAGAACCAAGTGGCCATGCTCTTTTCTTCTTCCGCCGGATCGAACGTCGAGAACTCATTCCACTCGAATCCGAATCTCTCTGCCGTGTTCTCGCGAAGTGATGACCGGTTGCAATCGTTCGGCAACAACCGCGGAACGCCACGCTCGATTGGAAATGAAACTCGACAATTGTCGCAGTGAAGCGCGCCTTGCATGACGTGCCCGTCAGCACCTGGTTGATCTGCCGGCGCATCAAGGCGGAATTCATGCCCGCAGCTAGGGCAGCTCAACAGTTTGACGAATTCGGCTCTCAAAAACGTGTGCCCCGTTTGACAATGACGCAGTCCAGCTGGTTCTGCAATTATCAGCAGCGATTAGTCGGCCGGCCTCACGAAGACGTACTCAATCTCTTCGAAACCGCCCACCCAGAAACAGAACAGTCTCGAAAAGACCATCGGGATCAGATTGGCAACTGCGTCGATCACGGCTCCGACCGCCGAGGCCGCGACGACCGCCGGTCGAGAGGCGACGTATGCCTTGAGATACGGTTGCGCGTTCCAGTGCAAACGCATCTGCTTCAGGTCCAGGTGGCAGCCGACATACCAGGGGAGCATCTTGGGATTGAAATACAACGGAAATGAAACATCGAAGCCGCGCTTATGGTCTGGATGTGTGAATCCGCGCGAGAAGTGCGGCACCTTGATGTGCAATTCCCCGCCCACCGCGAGCAGCCGATGGCACTCGCGCATGAACGCGAACGGGTCGTTCAGGTGCTCAAGCACGTGCGAACCGAAGATTCGGTCGTAACTGCCCGCCTCGAACGGGTACGGATACTCATCGAGATTGTGGACCACATCCGGCTTCAGCGCCGGGAGGAAATCGACGTTAACGTAATCCTTGAGCGGATAATTGCCAGAGCCAAGATTGAGCTTCCGCAGCTTCGTCGATGATGCGATTGCTTGGATCACCGGTTGTCTCCCCTTGGTTGACATCGAGCGCGTCGCGGCACAATTGCTTCGCGTGTACCGCCTCATTATAGTGTAACACTCTTCCGTTGAAACTTTCGGTTTGGGACGATTAGGAATCCAGCCAGAAATGAAAGACGAGTTCAACCTTTTCGACGCTGTAGCCGCAAGACTCGTAGAGTTGGCACGCCGGCCGATTGTCTCCTTGCGTAACAACCTGGGCATGCTCGAAACCGCGCGTGATAAATTCGCGCTGTGCAGCATTGACCAGACGCCGGCCAAGGTTTCGGCCCCGTGCGGCGGCCGCCACTGCGAGCAAACCGATATCTCCGCGGCCATTCTTTTCTCCGAGAGTAACCATCCCAGCGATCGATCCCGTTGAATCTTTGGCAATTAGAATCCCGCGGGCCATCGTTCCTTCGGCAGATTTCCGAATCCAAGTTCGGTAAAGCTCTTCGAATCCGCCCGCGGGCATTCGCGGATCCAATCGGAAACGCGACATGCCTCCGCTCTCGATCGCAAGTTCCTCCAATTCGGGCGTCGGGGTCTTCGATTGGAAGAATTCGATCTGATCCAAGTTGGCAAAATCATCCGGTTCAACGGCGCGTAAGTCGGCAACAAAAGTCGTCTTCCGATCCGCCAAGAAGCCCCCGCGGAGTCTGGCCACTTCATTGGAAAGAACATTGTCCGCCGCGAACCAATATGCAAGCTTAACTCCCGCAAGTCGCATCTCTAGCAATGTCTCGCCGAGCTGCTCTTGGCTCATTGAGGAGGGACGAATCCGGGCCACCCGGAATCCAAAAAATGAGGAGTCCCACTCCATCGATTCATACGACGGCATGTCGAAATCCGGTCACGGGAGCTGGTTCGAATTCGGGCCGCAACCGACGGTCTCACGCACCGCATAGGCGGGCCGATCCATCAAGCGAAAGTGCATGCGAGCCAAGTATTCACCGATGATTCCCAACGTGAACAATTGAACTCCTGAAAAAATTGCGATGATTGCCGCGAGAAATGGGAAGCCGGCAACTGAGCTACCTTGGATCAAATACCTTCCGACGACGTAGATGAGTACGATGATTCCCAAAAAGGTGAAGGAGAATCCCAAGAAACTGCCGATCCGCAACGGCAACGTGCTGAATCCGGTCATCATGTTCATCGCGTGCGCAACGAGCATTCGGAAAGTGTAGTTCGAAAGTCCGGAGGCCCGACGTTCGTGTCGAACTGGAATCGCACTGAATCGCTTCGTTCCCCAGGTGAGAAGTACGTCGACCGAGACGAACGGTCCGTGAAAATGCTCGAAACCGCCGCGGGCGTTTGTGCGCAGCGCGCGAAAGGCACTCACGTCGCGGGCGGTTTCCGCGCCGATAGCGGTTTGCAAGGCGAGCTTCGTGACCAGTGATGCGACGTCACGCAAAAGGCCATGTTGCTCTCGCAATGGTTTTCCATAGACGACGTCGTGTCCCTCCGCGAGCCTCGCCACAAGCTTGGGAATCTCTTCGGGAGGATTCTGCAAATCGTCGTCGAGCGTAACAGTCGTGTCGAAGCTAGCGGAGCGAATCCCACACAACAGCGCGTTGTGTTGGCCATAGTTGCGCATGAGATTAATGCCGCGGACCCACGAATGCAGTTCCGCCAATTCGCAAACGCGTTTCCAACTTCGATCGCGGCTTCCGTCGTTGACCAAAATAACCTCGTATGCGGTGGCGCAATTGGGCAATACCGTGGAAAGCCGTTCGACCAACTCCGCGAGCGTTCCCTCGCCATTGTAAACCGGCACAACCACAGAGATTCCGCCGGGCAGCGAAGTAGCCTGCTGGGTACGGAAACCTACTGCGGGCGCGGAGGAAGGGCTTCCCGTGCTCGCTTCGGTTATCGTGTCGAGTCTGCTCATAACATCGAAGTTCACCAGCAATTGCGCGGACTCGAGCGGTGCTCAAATCGCGGTCTCGGCGATAGGATCGGTCGCACGGCTCCCCAGCGGCGAGGTATAGAATCTCTCGATCGCGCGTACGATTCGCGATTGGTCGTCTGGGGAAAGATCGACGTAGATTGGCAATCGCAGCAAGCGAGCGCTCAGATCTTCCGTAACCGGCAATTGCCCTGGGCAATATCCAAAGCGTTGGCCCATCGGTGAACTGTGCAGAGGAACGTAATGGAAGACGGCACCGATTCCTTGCGCCTTGAGGTGATCCAAGATCGCATCGCGCGTCGCGCCGTCGGTCGCCAACATGAAAAACATGTGATAATTCGTCTGGCAACCCTCTGGAATAAACGGGAGTCGCATGACGCCCACTTGCTCCAGCGAGGCCAACTGCAAGCGATAAAACTCGAAGATCTCGCGGCGGCGGTCTTGGATGGCGTCCATTTGCTCCAATTGCCCGAGCAGGAACGCGCACGTCAATTCGCTTGGCAGATGCGAGCCACCGATGTCGACCCAAGTGTATTTGTCCACTTGTCCGCGGAAGAACTGGCTGCGGTTGGTCCCCTTTTCGCGGAGGATTTCGGCCCGCTCGACGAACGCCGGATCGTTGATCGCCAGCGCGCCCCCCTCGCCGCAGACGTAGTTCTTCGTGGTGTGGAAGCTGAATGTTGCAAGCTGGCCGATCGAGCCGAGCGGCCTGCCGTTGTACGATGCGTTCACCGCCTGGGCCGCGTCTTCCACCAGCACCAGTTTGTATTTTTCCGAAATTGCCGACAGGTGGTCCATCTCGCAAGCCACACCGGCATAATGAACCGCGAAAATGGCCTTCGTGCGGTCGGTGATCGCCTCCTCGACCAGACGGTCGTCGATGTTGAGCGTATCGGGCCGAATATCGACAAAAACGGGTTTCGCGCCGCGGAGCGCCACGGCATTGGCCGTCGACACGAACGTGTACGACGGCATGATCACCTCGTCCCCCGGCCCCAAATCGCACAGCATCGCGGCCAATTCGAGGGCCGACGTGCAGGAGGGCGTCATCAGCACTTTGCGGATGCCGAACCGCTCTTCGAGCAATTCGGCACAGGCGCAAGTGAAGCGACCGTCGCTGTCGATCTTGCCCGTGCGCACCACTTCGGTGACGTATTCAAGCTCGTTGCCGCCGATGTAGGGGCGAACAAACGGAATCTTAGGCGGCATGAAGACTGGTTCCGGGCCGGGGAGCGGATTACAGCGCGTTCCTCAATTTTATCTTGTGCGGGACGACGACCGCAAGCCGCCGCTGGTCGCCAGCCTCAACCCGTCGCCGCCATAGCTTGCGGGTCAGACCGGATGGCGCGCTCGGAACGATTGACGGGACTGAAGGGGCGCGGCCAGACTTAAAGCGCCTAACAAATCCGGCGGGGACTGTCCCCTTTTTGCGCAGTCTGCGAAGCAAAACGGGGACCGTCCCCTTCTCCCTGCCGGATTTGTTAGGCGCTCTTAGGTCAACGATCGTCGGCCGATTGGATCAAATACCGCCCATAGTCGTTGTTCATGCCTCGCCCCAGGGCCACCAACTGCTCGGCCGTAATGAATCCCTTGTTAAACGCGACTTCCTCGATGCAGGCGATCTTGAGCCCCTGCCGGGATTCGATCGTTTCGACGAAATTGGCGGCTTGAATCAGCGACTCGTGGGTGCCCGTGTCGAGCCAAGCGAAGCCGCGCGTGAAGCATTCGACGAACAGCTTGCCGCGCCGCAGATACTCGCGATTGACGTCGGTGATCTCCAGTTCGCCGCGCGCCGAGGGGCGGAGGCCGGCGGCGATTTCAAGCACGTCGTTGTCGTAGAAGTAGAGTCCCGTCACAGCCAGACGGGATTTGGGAACGGTCGGTTTCTCTTCGATCGAACTCGGCCGGCCACGCTCGTCGAGATCCACCACGCCATAACGCTGGGGATCTTTGACCGGGTAGGCGAAGATGGTCGCTCCCGCATGCCGTTCCGCGGCCCGGGCGAGATACAATTGGAATCCTTGCCCGAAGAAAATATTGTCTCCCAAGACGAGCGCCACGCGATCCACGCCGACGAATTCGCGTCCGATGATGAACGCCTGCGCCAAACCTTCCGGCTTCGGTTGGGCCGCGTAGCGGATCGAGATGCCGATTTGCGAGCCGTCTCCCAGCAATCGCTGAAACGCCGCCAGGTCCTCGGGCGTCGTGATCAGGAGGACGTCGCGGATTCCCGCCAGCATCAGAGCCGACAGCGGATAATAAACCATCGGCTTGTCGTACACCGGCAGCAATTGTTTGCAGACGGCGCGCGTCACCGGATGGAGCCGCGAGCCTGCCCCGCCGGCCAGAACGATCCCCTTCTTGCAAAGAGTTGGCGCCGTCACGATGGTTTGCACTCCTGGATTAGCCCGAGCCGTTCGCGACGGTACTCGCCGGATGCGACGCGCTCGACCCATCGTTTATTATCGAGATACCACGCAACGGTCAGATCGAGCCCCGATTCGAACTGCCGCTGAGGGCGCCAGCCGAGTTCGCGCTCGATCTTTCTGGCATCGATTGCGTAACGCCGGTCGTGGCCCGGGCGATCATCCACGAATCGAATGAGACTCGAACACGGTGCGTGCGGAAGACTTGGCCGGAGGCGATCGACGATGGCGGCGATCCCGCGGACCACATCGAGATTTGCTCGCTCGCAGTTTCCCCCGATGTTGTACACCTGGCCCGGAGTCCCCTTCTCGAGAACTAGCCGAAGCGCGCGGCAATGGTCCTCGACGAACAGCCAATCGCGAACGTTCTGCCCGTCGCCATAGACGGGCAGTGGCTTGCCCTCTAGAGCGTTGAGAATCATCAACGGAATGAGCTTTTCTGGGAATTGATACGGGCCATAGTTGTTCGAGCAATTGGTCGTCAGGACCGGCAGTCCGTAGGTATGGTGATAGGCGCGAACAAGGTGGTCTGCGGCGGCTTTGGAAGCCGAGTACGGTGAGTTCGGCGCGTAGGCTGTCGTTTCGCAGAACGCGCCATCGGTTCCGAGCGAGCCGTAGACTTCATCGGTCGAGACTTGCAGGAATCGAAAATGCAATTGATCGGCTCCGGGGAGCCGGCTCCAATATCGGCGGGCTGCCTGCAACAGGTGAAACGTCCCTAGCACGTTCGTTTCGATAAACGCCGCGGGGCCGTCAATCGAACGATCGACGTGCGACTCGGCCGCCAAGTGGATGATCGCGCTGGGACGATGCGTGTCGAGCAGCTCACCGATTTTGGCAGCGTCGTTGATATCGGCTTGCACGAACACGTGCAGGGGGTCGTCCAGTGCCGGTCCCAAAGAATCCAAATTGCCCGCGTACGTCAACTTGTCGACGTTGACGACCTGGATCCGCTCGTCGATCAACTGCCGCACCAAGCAACTCCCGATAAAACCCGCGCCGCCTGTAACGAGGATGCATTGCATAGGATAAATGGATGGCAACTGCCGGGACGACATTCGAGCTTATGCCAATATACCTTTCGCTAAGGCTTTCGGAACACGCCTAGGATCGACGTTCCCCAGGGAAACGGAAACCAGAGTCCCAGCGGCGTTTCCGCGGCGAAGACCAGGCGCAATGCGCCGTTGATCGGGGCAGCCGGCACGCGATGCGTTCGGGCCAGATGATCGCGGATCTGAATTGGCGTCATCGCCTTGATGTTCGGCCGCTTGATCCGGCTGAGCAGCAACAGCGGGCTGAGGAAGAACATGAAGTAGCGGCTGTAGCAATACTGCAATCCGGCCTGCACGGCCAGCTTGCGAAAATAGCCGCGCGAATAACGTCGGACGTGATGGACGAGTTCGTCGTTGTACGACCAAAAGCACCTCAGCGCCGGCGTCGCCACGAACAGCAGACCCCCTGGCCGAAGCGCCGAGCGAATCTGCTCGAGCGCCTTCACGTCGTCCGGAATGTGCTCGAGCACATCCAGCAGAAATGCGATGTCCCAGCGATCTTGCCAGTGAAGGTCCAAGAGATCAATTTGATAACGATGGACGTCCGCGCCGACAACGCTCTCGGCAAGTTGCAGGCCGCGAATCGAAGAATCTCCCAAGGCCAGCTCGCCGAATCGACCGGGAGCGTTTTCCTTCAGATACTTGATCCAGCCTCCGCAACCGCCCCCCAAGTCGATTGCGCGCGGTCGCTGCGCTTCTCCGGCGGTCGATCGCAATTCGCGGCGAACGCTTCGCAGAATGAAGCGGTGGCGACCGGCATACCAGAAATGCCGCTCCTGCATCCGCCGCAATTGCTCGAAAGCGTGGGGGTCGTATTCATCCTCGCGATGACGCACTGGGCGCGCTGGCAAATAAACGCCGTCGGGGCCTAACGCGTAGTTTATCTCGCTCGTAATTCCCGCCATTGTTAGCCGCCCGGTTTTCGGGCCTCGATGAGAAACCCGCTGGCAATCACCGATGCGGCTGGATGGTGGATCAGGAGCACATCGAGGTACTTCAGCGGCGACAAGATCCAGGTAAGCGGCATCAGTAGGCGATACAAGCGTTGGCTTCCGAATGAAAATACCAGCGCCAACCACTCCTGTAGAATCCACAGCATTCCGGACGTTGGGCCCGCGCCAGGCCGCAGCGACACAATCTCGAAATCTCTGAACAATTCTCTCATTCCGCTTTTCGTGTATCGCTGAAAATCATCGGGCGAAGCGTGATAGCCGACAATGAACGGAATGTAGCAAAGGACCCTTCCCCCAGGGCGCAAGACGCGGAACATTTCCTTCACGTGCGCCGGAGGATCGGGCACGTGTTCGAGCACCGCAATGCTGATGATTCCAGCGAGCGTCCCGTCGCCAAACGGCAGATGATCCAAGCGACAAACCACATGGACGTTCGGATAGGAAGCCCCATCAACGCAAACGACGTTTTCATCGTATTGGCTGGTTCCGGACCCGAGATCGGCGACTAGCTCCTCATCCAGATGAAAACGCGACAGGAATGCGGCGACGGGCGGCGCCCAATGCACCGGCGACAAAATCTTGATAGTCCAAGGATAGAATTTGCCGAGTCGCCGCTTGGCCGCTTCCTTGGCCCGATTCAACCAGTCGGCCTTCAACTCCTGCTCGCTAAAGGCTTCGAAAACGAACTGCCGACTCTCCAATTGCCATTGTCGACCGCATTGCGGACAGGTGGCAATCGGCACATCGCCGGCGCTCGCCAACGGATGACCGCAATCCGGGCAAGCAAGAATCTTTCGCACCCGTTCCAGACGATGTTGCCGGCGCGCGTCAACCTGCGGCGTGCGGATATCGGTGTCGCTCGTCATAGGCCGCCTATCATTACGAAATCGCTTACTTCCGCACGTACAGCCAGCCGCAATCCGTATCCCCCTTTGCAAGACCAAGGAATTCCATCCAATTCCTCAATGAAGATGTTGAACCGAGCAAATCGATTTTGCGAAATCCGCGCGCTTGCAAAGATTCAACGGTTGCGTCGGACCCCATGTCCTCGGGAACAAAAATCGCCGCCGGACGACCATCCGCAATGGCCGTGTCGATTTGGCCAAGCTGGTAGTCGAAGCGGCCCAGATACATCGCCCGATCCACGCGCTCCGCGTAATCGGCCTTCGGCTCCGTATAGCGCACCTCGATTCCTTTGAGCGTCGGACCATCCGGGGCCGACCACCGGTAATACCACGGCAAGACCAGATAGGTCGCTCCCGATGTTTTGCTCAGAGCGACGGAGTTCCGTAGAGTGGTCGCGACTGGAACCAGCGCGTTTCTATAGTTCGGCAGCCAGAGATTGATTGCCGCCGTCGCGGCCAGCAGGACGGAGAAGCAGCGGCGCAGAACTACGTCGTCCCTAATCCGGCCCCATGCCGCGGCAATCGCACCGGCCGCGCCAATCGCCAGATACGGGGCCAACAGGATGACGTATCTCGGTTCCTGCGCGATGAATCTCAGCGGCCGCAGGCTCAGAAACATGAGGGACAAGAATATGAGAAAGAGCATGGGGATCATGAACAGCAGCCGGCAATCGAGCCGTTTCATTGCCAACGATCCTAAATAGACCGCCCCAACCAAGAATACCACTCCCCCCACGACGCCATGTTCAGCGAGCATGTAGTGGAAGTATTTGAATCGCCCCCCGATCACCGCGACGATCGACGCAAATCCCCCCGACCCAGAATCGCCCGTGTCGCGAAGAACCGCGCCGAATCCGTGAA